>NZ_VILC01000014.1:0-33893 GCF_009712065.1 Aphanizomenon sp. UHCC 0183
ATCTATTGACTTGGGAACGTCTGATAATTTAGCGGCTTGCGTTGATACATTGGGCAATTCCCTATTGATTGATGCCCGTGCAATGAAAGCTATGAACCAGTTGTGGAATAAGAAAGTATCTACTCGCAAGGACGGAAAGTCAGAAGCTTATTGGGATAACTGGTTAGACCGTGTAACCCGTAAACGTAACCATCAAATGCGTGACGGTTAACAAAGCTGCAAAACTAATTGTTGACCATTGCTTAAAATATGGCATTGGTACGTTAGTAATTGGTTGGAATGAAGGGTTTAAATCTAACGCCAATATGGGAAGGATTAACAATCAAAAGTTTGTCCAAATGCCATTAGGTAAACTCAAAACCCGGCTAATCCAACTTTGCGGTTTGCACGGTATTAGATTTCAAGAAACTGAGGAAGCGTACACATCAAAAGCTAGTTTTCTAGATGGAGACTCCCTACCCAAGTTTGGTGAAAAACCAGACGGGTGGAAAGCATCTGGAATGCGTGTTAAACGTGGCTTGTATCAGTCAGGTAATGGTTCAATGATAAATGCAGATTTGAACGGCGCAGCTAACATTCTGCGAAAAGTAGCCAGCAATCTAAGCTTAGACTTAGGCTTACTGGGTAGACGGTGTTTGACGACCGTAGCGAGAATTAAACTTTGGGCATTGCCTAAATTTACTCTGTCCGCAGAATCTCAGCGGCTTTAGCCCTGAGAGTGTCAATTACCCACAATATGCTGTATCTTGATTCTTGGCTGTTCCCTCTTTCCCAATCATTACACTTCATTGCGAAATAGGCAGTTAAGTAAAAAATATGATAACTTCTGATCTAGTCTAGTAAAGCAATTACAACTAATTCATCAAGGAGAACTCAGTGGCAATGGAATCAAATGTATTAACGGGCGCAACTGTAGATAACCAAGATATAAGCGAATACGTTGCTCATCTACAACTGCACATGACACTACAAGCTCGCAACTTGGTTCCCAACTTAGTTCCCAACTTCAAACAAACAATTCAAGATAGTCGTCAACAATTACTGCATCAAACCCAAGCGGAATTTGAAAAATTTGCTTCTCGCCAAGGTCTATAGATGTGAACTACCACACACTGACTTTCGGTGCAGTGTGGTCTTCGCAATTCATCGGGAGTAGCCTCCAGAACTTCGTAGTTCTATTGGTCTGACATTCCCTCCAAGGGCAGAAGTCCTGATTCCCAAGACCCAAATCTTTCTCTGGTAACACTTACCTATCAGCTTGGTTTTCGCTTACGGTATTGGTGGTAGCGCAGCGTGGCGTTAGCCATGCTCCTAAACTTCTGAACTCCTGAACTTACGGTGAATAGTTAAGAGTATTTTTAGTAGAATTACCATAGAATAGAAGCAGACATTGTGGTTTTCACACTAAAGGTATACTCACAATTTCTGCTTTTTATATTTTTTTACGCATTTAGTTAAGAAAATCACTCTTTGGAAGCAAGACCTAAGAGCAAAAAGCCATTAAAATGATTAGAGTATTACATCACCAATCATATTTTGTAAAGGTTAAATGGCGGCTTGAATCAAAATGACTTCACTACTCCCTCGAAACCTCAGCGTTGTTATCCGACCAGTCCAACATCGGGATTTGGAAGGAATTGATCGCTTAACTCAAGAATCATTGTCCCATCTTTCTTCCCAAGAAACTGATGCGGCGATGCGGCAAATGCAATGGTTAAAACACTGGTATGGGTTACTCAAATTCTTAAGTTGGTTTCCCAATCCGTTACAGTACCGTTTCTGGGTCTATGTTGCCGAACAGGGAAGGACGCTACTGGGAATGATTCAAGTCTCGCCTTTTAACCGAACTCGCAGCACTTGGCGAATTGATCGGGTGATGTTAGCAGGAACTGGCGATCGCCTGGGAGTAGGTTCACAACTACTACGCCATTGCTTTGAATCTATTTTAGAAGCACGGACGTGGATATTAGAAGTTAATATTAATGACGTTGATGCCTTAGCGCTGTATCGCCACAATGGATTTCAACGGCTGGCAGAAATGACATACTGGGAAATTAGTCCCCAGTTATTAGCAGAATTAATTCAAACCGAGCCAGATTTACCCAACCTCTTACCAGTCAGTAATGCTGATGCTCCCTTACTATATCAACTAGATACAGCATCAATGCCACCTCTGGTACGGCAAGTATTTGACCGACATACCCACGATTTTAAAACCACTTTGTTTGGTGCTATTGGTGATGCCCTCAAGCAGTGGATGACAAAAACCGAAGTTGTCAGTGGTTATGTCTTTGAACCCCAGCGGAAAGCAGCTATTGGTTATTTTCAGGTGCAACTGGATCGCACAGGGACAAAACCCCATATCGCCACACTGACAGTTCATCCTGCCTATACTTGGTTGTATCCTGAACTATTATCTCAATTAGCCCGTATCGCCCAAGATTTCCCCCAACAGGGATTACAATTAGCTTCTTCAGACTATCAGCCAGAAAGAGAAGAATATTTAGAGCGAATTGGGGCTAAACGCCAAGAACATACCCTGATCATGTCTCGTTCCGTCTGGCATAAACTACGAGAATCGAAATTTGTCTCCCTAGAAGGAATCCAGTGGCAGGAAATGTTACAAGGACTGCAACCAACCCGGAAGCCTATTCCTGGGGGGATGTCATGGATGCCGCAACCACAGCAAGTACAGCCAGAAAGAGCTACACTAGTTCAGTCGGAAATTGTAGCTTTCAATCATCAAAACCCTAATATAATAGACACATCTTGTCCATCAGATTCAGCCACAGATGAACCCCATGAGCAACAATAGCGTGATCTCCCAACAGCCATCAAAATCATTTATTTCCGCGTTGGGTGTGGATGTTGGTAGTAAACGCATTGGTTTAGCTGGGTGTGATGGCACAGGATTAATTGCTACGGGTATAACCACAATTGAGCGTAAGTCTTTTGTCGAAGATGTCGAGAAAATTCAGCAAATAGTCAATGAGCGACAAGTGCAAATTCTCATTGTTGGTTTACCTTATTCAATGGATGGTTCTATCGGTTTTCAAGCCCGTCATGTCCAAAAATTTGCGGCTAGATTAGCAGAAGCACTGAAACTTCCTTTGGAATATATGGATGAAAGATTAACTTCTTATCAAGCAGAACAACTGCTAATAGCTGAGAATCGCTCTCCATCAAGAAATAAGGGTTTGATTGACCGTAAGGCTGCTGCATTGATTTTACAGCAGTGGCTAGATGCTAGACGTAGTTCAGCACCGAGATCGGTAACATTTGCTGATGAGTGATCCCTTTTAACATGGTATTCTAAAAACTATTACTTCTATCTCTGAATTTATGGTTGACATCGGCTGTCATTTAGCGGTTCAATGATCTCCATATATAAGAGTATTGTTACAGTTACATAATTCAGCTATGCATTCATCTCCACTTCCTGAAGACAATGATCACGATTCCGAAAGTTCTCTGATTTTAACAGATGAGCTAAAACGAACACTAGAATGTTACATCGAGCATACCCTCGATGTAGAGGGAGAAAAATATGTTCTCCTTCTTCCTGTAGATTCACCAATAGAAATTTTTGCTTGGCAAGCCGATGGCGACGAAGAAGAAGCCGTTTTGGTGGAAGATGATGAAATCATAGACCAAATTTTCGGCACTGCTCAAGCTGTGCTTTCCGAGCAAAATCTAATTCTCAAGAATACTGCTTATGCTTTGACTGTAGCAGGTGAGTTGCCTCCTGAAGATGAATCGAAATTCTTTACTTTAGAAATTGAAGATGAAGAAAATGGTTTAGAACCAGAGCAATTAATGGAAATTGCCACTTTTTATCATGATGAACAGGAGTATGCAATTTATACTCCCCTCGACCCCTTGCTCTTTTTTGCCAGAATTACGAAAACAGGTGAACCAGAATTACTTTCTCCTGAAGAGTTCCGTAAATTTCAACCCCTCTTAGAAGAACATCTTTTTAATGAAGTTGAGTAATTGGTAATTGGTAATTGGTGATTGGTGATTTAATTACTATTGCCTTTTGCCTTTTGCCTTATTCAAAAATCTAAATTTAATAGGGTTCTTTTTAGGAACTACGGTCAGAAACGGTAAGTTCTACCGAGATTGCCTGTGGAGCGGGCAAACAAGATTGGAAGTCATTCTAAGACCGCGATGAAGCAGGAAATAAACACTAAGATTATCGCTGTCCAGATGTGTCTAGACTTTGGTAATTTTGGGTAAGTTTTATAGAACGGCTTGCTTAATAAATCTGAACCTCAAATTTTTCTTTCTTCCTCCTGACTCCTGAATCCTGACTGGGCGCAAGCCCTGCGCCCCCACCTCCTAGCCTTCACAAAAAATTATGACTCGCAACCATCTATTAGAGCCTAACTTGATTTTAGCAGGTTCAGTTTTGACGCTGACACCAGATGTTATCCGACAATATGGGCTGAAAGGGCTAGTATTAGATGTGGATGAAACTTTAGTACCGATGACAACAAGTTCTACTTTCCCAGAATTGCAAGCATGGATAGAAGAAATTCGGGTTTGTACGACATTGTGGTTAGTTAGTAATAATTTAAGTGAAGCGCGAATTGGTGGCATTGCCCGTTCTCTTAATTTACCTTATTATTTGGGTGCGGCTAAACCCTCCCGACGGAAAATTCGGGCGGCGTTGCAGGAGATGAATTTACCTGTACATCAAGTGGGGATGGTAGGCGATCGCTTGTTTACAGATGTTTTAGCTGGTAATCGCTTGGGAATGTTTACAATTTTAGTTGAACCAATTATCCATCCCGATTTTACAGCCCTCCGTTCCCATCCTATCCGCAATATTGAAGTCTGGATATCAGAGATATTGGGTGCATCTATTACAAGTAAAGCTATTAAACATTAAAAATTGGGCGTTGCATAATTGAAGTATGAATTTATCCTCACGCAAAGGCGCAAAGGTAAGAGGTTTTAAGAGGTTTAAAAACATCTTTTTTTTGACTGAAGCTCTAAACTCAGCAAATGAGTGTTTCTTATCTGTTCCCTGTTCCCTGTTCCCTGTTCCCTGTTCCCTTCTTTTATAACTTACCAGTTCCGTAACTGTACTCAATTAAAATCACGAAAATAGCAGCCAGTCAAGCAGTTATTCATAAAAAATTTGTACCAGTTTTGTAAGTGGCACAAACTTGTAGAGACGACCGCCGTTTTTATCTAACTCCGCTGCCAAATTTTAATTGTTTTGTCCAAACTCCCACTGACTAACATTTCTCCAGAAGCAGTAAAGGATAAAGCTGTGACTGTATTAGCATGACCGGCAAATGTCCCTAATAATTCCCCAGATTGTAAATCCCACAATTTGATAGTTTTATCAGCACTACCACTAGCAATAATTTGTTCATCAGGACTTAAAGCAACTGTATTCACACTATCTCGATGTCCTTTGAGAGTGTGAACTAATTCCCCAGTAGCTAAATTCCAAACTCGAATAGTTTGATCTTGACTACCACTGACTAAAAATTTAGCATCAGCACTCATGGCTAGGGAACTGACAATATGAGAATGACCCATCAGTGTGTATATTGGTTGTGTATCTGGCAAATTTTTCTGATTGAGTGTTGAGGATGTTTCCCAAACTTTGATTTTGCGATAACTACCTGTAATCAAAATTTTCCCATCTTGACTTAACACCATGGAATGGGCTGCTGTATCATCTAAAGATAGGGTATTTTCGACTTGGCGATCGCGCAAGTTCCAAAACAAAATCTGGCGATCATGACCACCAGTCGCTAACATCTTACCATCAGGTGTAAACGCCACACAACGGACATCTCCATGATGTTTATGGAGAATATCAATTAGATCCAACGCCCCAGTATGCCAAATTTTAACGGTGGAATCTGCACCTACACTTACTAATGTTTGTCCATCGGTGCTAAAAGCCAGGGAATTAACCTCATCTACGTTGGCAGAAATAACCCAAGGATATTCTGATAATGTCTCGATTAATTCACCTTTTGATAAGTCCCATAATTTTGTTTCTCCCCTGCTACCACTAGCTAACATCGGGATTGTTTTCACATTTTTAGTTCCGGCATCCTGGACTACTAAAGTTTTGATAGCATAGGCTAAACAGTTAATACCTTTGGTATGTCCTTTTAATGTTTGCCAGCATTCCCAATCACCAATAATCTTCTTTTTGGGATGTTCTGGTGGTAAGGTTTGAATGGTTTCTACCATCATTTTCTCATCAGTTCTTGGTACATCATCTGGTTTACCACCCAGAGACTGTAAATACCAATTTAATCCTCCTGCATACAATAGGCTGCTGGGAGTTAGATAAATCTTTGAGTCTGAAAAATCTAGTTGATTTGTCGGTAAAAAACCAGTAATCACTGTTTGTTTGTGGTATCCTGACTGGGTATTTCCTGGATAAAACAAACACAAGAAAATCAATACTTGGTGGTTATTGATATCTTCTTGACTAACAGACCAACGAATTTTATCTTTTTTAATGCCATTAAAACTTTCTCCATCTGCTACGTGAATTTGAATACTTACTTTTGGGTTATTTGCTAACAAATAAGTAAACTTACTTTCACCGCGTAAATTTCCCTCATCATCCAAACCCATATTTTCTAAAGTGTCTTGTGGCACTTTTCTCACCAATTTTCCTAACCGTTCCGTAATCATCCAATCAACAATTTGTTCACGGACAAGATAATCTTCTGCTTGGCGTTGAAAATAGGTCGGAAAGGGAATGCTCCAATCAGGATATTCAGGATATTCAGGTGGTATCGGTGGAGGGTTTTTGGCGAGGATTTCAGCTTGCTGACGAGAACATTCAAGAATTTTCGTTAATGAATCCCCCGCAAATGCCATTACCTCACTGTGATAACCTTTAACTCGACTTTCTAAAAGAGAAAGATCCGCCGTCTTCGGTTTTTTCACCCGGTTTAAGAAGTCAGTTTGTTGCGCTTTTAGTAAACTAATCCAATTCATCTGCATGATAGTGGCACACCATTGCATACCCAA
Organism: Aphanizomenon sp. UHCC 0183; assembly: GCF_009712065.1. Classification (NCBI taxonomy): domain Bacteria; kingdom Bacillati; phylum Cyanobacteriota; class Cyanophyceae; order Nostocales; family Aphanizomenonaceae; genus Aphanizomenon; species Aphanizomenon sp. UHCC 0183. The sequence continues at coordinate 7,021 of NZ_VILC01000014.1, forward strand.
GATAACTTATACTAATGCAATAATTACTCAATTTATAACTTCAGCCAAAATTTAGTAATCATTACAGTCTGATGGAATACAAAAACTAGCTAAATTTAATGGTAAACATCAAGCCCTACTGTGATTAAGCACTGCTTAACTTTATATAGCAGTTATTTTTAGGAACGCAAATTTAATAACCTGCAATTCTGATGTAACCTGGAATGGTGCGTTACGCTGTCGCTAACACACCCTACTTTTGCACCTTATTTAATTCACATTCCTTAGGATGCAATACAATCGAGGACGGGAAAACCACGTCCCTACAGGCTTAACGATTTGCTGACTGGATCTCACAAAGAGTGCATACCGCTATATGGTAGGTTATGGGGATTTCGATGATTTCCATAAATTCTAACTAATCTAACTGATAATTTACTGTTTCTATAGAAACACTTCTGGCTAGAAAAATAGTAAGCATTCAAGCCTTAGTCGTCAACTGATCCAGCTTTTTGTAAAATATAGGCAATTCAAATTTATTCTTTGCTAATCCTCCATACTACTGAGAGGTTGTTTGAAAAGTGGTATCCCGTAATTTTCATCACATTGTTACCCCCCTTTCCCTTTGTGAAGAGGGGTGACAATAAAAATCTAGTAGTTCGTCAAATTTATTTTGACGGGTAATGATCGGAAAAAACTTCTGTTCTTCCCTCCCCTGCCCCCGGTGCCTCTCTTCACCCGTCATTTTCGGGTTGACAGACTACTAGTACAAAACGGCGTAAATAAACCAACCATTCTAAATCCTCCAAAAGCCTATACTGTCTTCATTTTGACTTTTGACTTTTGACTTTTGACTTCCGCCTTGCGGTACTAGTTCCCTCCCCTTTATAAGGGGAGGGTTAGGGAGGGGTAAAATATTCGATACAGCAATCATGACTTTTTAAACAGACTCTGAGAGAGTTTTTTGGCATCTATCTGATTTTTAAACACTTTCTTATTGATATGTTCAGCATAACTTTATTAAAAAAATAAATACTCTTGTCTAGGGTTTGACTATTATAAAAATAGTTATTTTAATTATGGGAAGCATCAATATTTATTATCTACAAAACTTGAATTTTGTCTGGAATCAATTTTAAATTTATGAATCATAAAAAAAACCTAATCTCTTTAGAAAAAATCATCCCTAATAAATTGTTAAATCAGATACAATATATTCATTGTAGTTTAATTTCCTGGTGGATTTTGCATTGGGGAAGTCAGCCTTTGAAATTTTCTGAAAAATCAGCAATGGTTTTTTCTCCTCATCAAGACGATGAAACCTTTGGTTGTGGAGGGATGATTGCTCGTAAAAGAGAACAAGGAATACAAGTAGGTATAACTTTTTTAACTGACGGTAGAGGTTCTCATGGCTTAGATCCACTTATGCAAAATCAAGTTATCCAGATTCGTCAACAAGAATCTTTGATGGCGTTAAATATTTTGGGAGTAAACCCTTCAGAGATTCATTTTTTAAATCACCAAGATGGCAGTTTAGCTTCTTTGAATATAGAGAAAAGGCAACAGATAATTACTGAAATTTCAGAACTACTAAATTTATATCAACCGGGAGAGGTTTATGTGCCTCACCGTAAAGACTGTCATCAAGATCATGAAGCTACTTATAATTTAGTGAAAGAGGCAATTATCCAATCGCAAATTCATACAGAAATACTTCAATACCCTATTTGGGTATTTTGGCGATCGCCATTATTTATTCTGTTGAAGTTACAAGATATTGCAGCGGCTTATCGCTTATCAGTAACATCAGTAAAAGAGAAAAAACAAAAAGCTATTGCTGCCTATTCTTCCCAGCTTGAGATGTTACCTCGGGGATTTATTAACCGATTTTTATATTCGGAAGAAATATTTTTTAAATCCGAGTAAGGTAGGGACAGGGAAAACGCATCTGAAGATTTGCTATAAATAATTACAGTGGAGAAAATTTAAATGCGGATTCTACATATTACTAATCATGTTGAAAAAATCGGTAATGGAATTGTTAATGTTGCTGTAGATTTAGCTTGTTTACAAGCAAAAAGTGGTCTGGATATTGCTGTAGCATCTGCTGGTGGAGAATATGAAAAATTATTAGCAGATCACGGTGTTGAACATTTTCATTTAAATCAATGTCGGACACCATTAAATCTGATTAAAGCTGCTTGGCATTATCGCCAAATTATTAAAGATTTTCAACCGGATATTGTTCATGTACACATGATGACAGGGGCAATTTTAGCAGGGATTCTTCGCAATAATCGAGAATATCATTTAGTTTCTACTGTCCATAATGAGTTTCAACATAGTGCTATCCTCATGGGATTAGCTGACCAGGTAATTGCAGTTAGTAAAGCAGTGGCTAATTCAATGATTAAACGGGGTATTCCACCTCAGAAGTTACGAGTGGTTAGTAATGGAACTTTAGGAAGTCCTCGGCATAAAAAACTTGCAGATTATCAACCTGTAAAAATGCCACATCCATCTATAACTACTGTGGCTGGGATGTATACCCGCAAAGGTATTTATGAGTTAATTGAGGCATTTAAAATAGTTTCCATAGACTTTCCGCAAGCACATTTATATTTGGTAGGAGATGGTCCAGACAGACTGATGTTCGAGTCTATGGTGCAAAATACAGATTTCAGCAATGCCTACGGCGGGCTGCGCCAACGCATTCATTTTGAGGGATTTCAGGCAGAACCGCAACGCTATATGTTAGGAACAGATATCTTTGTTTTGGCTTCACATTGTGAATCTTTTGGCTTAGTGCTAACGGAAGCGCGGGAAGCTGGTTGTGCAATCGTAGCCAGTGATGTAGATGGCATTCCTGAGACTTTAGATGATAGTCAGGCGGGGATTTTAGTGCCACCCAAGGATATTCCAGCCTTAGCTAATACTTTGACACAATTATTGAGCGATCGCCAACTTTTAGATCAGTGGAAATTCCGCGCCCAGCAAAATCTAGAAAGATTTAGTGCAGCACGAGTGAATGAAGAAACACTAAGTGTATATCGTGAATTAATGAGAAAAGACAATATCATCAGAGTCATGGAAACCAGAGAATTAGCCAATCTTAATTAACTGCTGTTCGCTAATGTGCATCGCAATTCCTTTCTCGTAATAGGCAGCTTCATTAATAAAGATCGGATAAACAGTAGAATTTCCTTGATAGAAAATTTCTTCTCCTGTGAAAGTCAGAAAAATAGGATCACCAGGATGCAAAGGTTCATAATCTTGGAATTGAAGTTGGGGATGAATCATCGCCTGAATTTCCCCTACTTCATTTCTTGGATAATCAATCACACCAATTGATTTGTAGACTGTTAGTGTATTATTTTTGGGCAAATCTTTTCCTTGATTATAGTCTTCAAAATAATCTAAAATACTATAAATAAGTTGTTCAGTCTGTTGAAATAATTCCGCATTTAAAATTCCCTGGGGTACGGCACCAACTTCAATCGCAAAACCCAAATCACACAAAGAACGCAGAAAACCACTACCTTGAGGTTGTTCATGAATATAAACCTTCACCAAAGGATTAACTGCACTCAAATCAGCAGCTAATTTGAGCAGGAAAGGATGCCAATTTCCCAGAATAATACATAATCCCATATTGGCAGTAGTCGTATGTACATCAATAATTGTATCTACAGATTTTTGATTTTCTGGTTGTAATATTTGTTGAATTTCTCGCGCCCTTAATGCTTCGTAACTTGAAATTTTTGAATTTGATAATTTATCTTGATTAAAGCAACGATTCAGATCCGTATCAATATATCTTGTCCGTGCAGCAATAGCTTTAGGATTACCAAGTAATGATAAAGTTTCAAAACTGCCTCGATGAATTAAATGGGGATATTGCTGAAACTTTTTCACTAAGTAAACTCCCGTTAACTCATTACCGTGATTTCCGCCGACAATCGCCACCCGATGAATTTGATTCATAAATACCCCGTTTACAAGCAACTTAGCTATGAAAGTGAACACATTCTATCAGTCCATAGCCACTTTATCAGGACTTACGCAACTGGCACATTGGTAGGGTGCGTCAGATATCAATAATCTGTTTATTTGCAGAATTTATGCAGTCTGACGCACCCTACAACAGATTTTCAGTGTGACACTTTTTTTTAATATCTCTGTAGCTGCATTATTTAAACCTGATAGTTCTAAGGAATGAATCGGGTAAAGTTCGTTATCTAATGATATCATTTCTTGACATTTTTCCTGACTAATGAGAATTAAACAACTTTGATGTTCAATTTCTGTGGTCATTTGCAGAAAGGTTTGATAATCTTGATATTCAGTTGTATAAAAATTATCTTTTAAAGTATTTAAAAACCCAATAGTAGAGCGTGGTATCACCTTTTTGAATATTACTATTTTTAACTCTAACCTTATAAACTTGATATTCTTCTCCCAAACCTTGAGCTTTGCGGGTGAGTAACTGCATCATATAAGCTTCCGTCACCATCCTACCACGACTTTTCAACAGATTTTGCAGATACGCGCGAGAGCCTATCCCTAAAAAAGCTTGACGTTCCTGCACCCGTTGAGGTTGAAGATTTTCCTGTACAAGAATATCATCTATCAATTGAATATGGATTGATCCATCTTTAATAATGACACCATTAAAATCAAATAAAACTGCCTTTAAACTCATAGTAAAAACTGGAAACAATCCTCCAGATGATTATTTATCAGAGTAAATTACCGGAATACATTTAAGATTAACCCATTTTTGAACATATACAAGAGTCAGATCCCCGATTTCTCGAAGAAGTCGGGGATCTTGTTGTCATAGCTTGACAGAGCAATAAATTATGTAGTATTGTTGTAATACAAAAAGATTCAAGATAAAAGTTTTGTCCAAAAACTCCAGATGATTGGCGTTTTTACTAAAACCTCAAATCCCCAATTAAAATTATGCCCTACGAACAATTAGGAATTACCACACCCCACCCTGTTTTATCTTGGGCAAATCATTCATTAGGCTCAGATGAAACTAAAATGGCTAAGAATGTAGCCTCATTGCCATTTGTATTTAAGCACGTGGCTTTAATGCCCGATGTTCACTTAGGAAAAGGGGCGTTAGTTGGTTCAGTTATTGCTACTAAAGATGCCATTATTCCTGCGGCTGTGGGCGTGGACCTGGGTTGCGGTATGAGTGCTATCAAAACACCATTTACAGGTGAACAATTAGAAGGTAAACTAAAGAAAATTCGCCTCGATATTGAAGCCGCAATTCCCACAGGATTTAATGAAAACAAAGATGTAGAAAAAGCTGTAACTAACTGGCAACGGTGGCGCGATTTCTCTAATTTGCATCGTGGTGTGCAAGATTTAGAAAGTAAAGCGATGAAACAAATGGGTTCTCTGGGTGGGGGTGAAAGATTGCCCCATCTTACAGTAATGTAGGATTAAAAACTCGTCCAAATCGGTGAAGGCTGCGATCGCTAATACCGAGGGAAGCGGTAAAACGCCCCGTAGAGAGTAGAGGGACTTGGGCATCCTAACATATATATTTAGGATGAAGGTGTACTCCGAACTATACCGAACTTGAAGGTATAGAATCAAGCAGAAATGACTTGATCAATTGTCACTTTCATTTATGATATTGTGGGATTATGGAAACCACTAATATCACACTCAATCACCCCGATTATGCCTACTTATTCGGCTTCATTCAAACTGATGGTCATTTATACAATAACACTCGTGATCGAGGTCGTTTAAGTATAGAAATTCATAAGCAAGATGAAGATATATTGTGGGCTTTCAAGAATCTAATACCGTTTAATTCTTCCATTACTGAACGGACTCGCAGCACTAATTTTAGTCAGAAGTCTACATCAGTTATTTGGAGAGTTTATGATAAACGATTTCGAGATTATCTTGAATCATGGGGTTTACCAATAGGTAGTAAGTCAGATTTAATAAAACCACCCAGTTGTAGTTTTTCAAAAGTTGATTATTTTAGAGGTTTAATAGATGGAGATGAATCTCTAGGGTTTACCTCAAATGGGTTTCCCTTTCTATCTTTAGTTACATCTAGCTCACATATTTGTTTGGAATATATAGAGTTAATTCAGCAGATTGTGGGTAAAACAAAAACCTCAAAGAGAAATACGAGAGATAATATTTACAACATCACGGTTTATAAAGAGGATGCTCAAATATTAGCAAAATACTTATACTATGATGGTTGTCTGGCTTTATCTAGAAAAATCATTAAAGCTAATGAAGTATTGAGTTGGAGTCGTCCTCCTAATATGAAGAGAGTTAACAACAGAAAATGTTGGACACCTCAAGAAGATCAGTTTATTACTACCCATTCAGTTGAGTGTTCAATGGAAGTATTAAGTAGAAGTCGAAACAGTATTCAACTTAGACTGTGGAGACTGAATAAACTTAATCGGCAATTAGTAACAAATTGAATCACTTTATCGAAATTTGTCTCGACACAGAAAATCAAGTTTGGTTAATGCTCCATTCCGGTTCTCGGAATATTGGTAATAAACTCGCACAATGCCATATTAATACTGCTAAAGAATTAGCGAAAATGGCAAATAACAAATTACCAGATCCAGATTTAGCTCACTTTGTCGTGGGGACACCAGAATTTAAAGCTTACTGGGAAGACTTACAATGGGCGCAAAATTACGCACTTTTTAACCGTGATGTGATGATGTCACGATTTAAAAAGATTGTTGAAAAACATCTCAATGGTGGGAAAGTTACCAAACCTGTATTAGAGGTAAATTGTCATCACAATTACGCCGAAAAAGAAGTACATTTTGGCGAAAATGTGTATGTCACTCGTAAAGGTGCAGTTCGCGCTCAAACTGAAGATTATGGGATTATTCCTGGTTCAATGGGAACAAAATCTTTCATTGTGAAAGGTAAAGGAAATGCCCATAGTTTTTGTTCTTGTTCCCACGGTGCTGGAAGATTAATGTCAAGAAGTAAGGCAAAAAATGTCTATACTCTTGATGATTTAATCGAGCAAACACAGGGGGTAGAATGTCGTAAAGATACGGGAGTTTTAGATGAAATTCCTGCTGCTTATAAACCCATTGAACAGGTAATGGAAAACCAATCTGATTTGGTGGAAATTGTAGCAACTTTGAAGCAAGTGCTTTGTGTTAAAGGTTAAAGTAGGGTGAGAGGTAGAAGCAAAGATAATTATTTTTCTCTACACTCTACACCCCATCTCCCAGACTCTTTTTAAAAGATGTCTATTATTAATCAGGTCTAACACTTAAATATCTATCTTTGCGAATAGTATTGATCACAGTTTGGATGTAACTGTCTCCTGCACCCAAGGTTTTTAGTAAATGATTCCCTAACTCTAATGCGGCTTCAAATTCAGGTTGGACAACTTCTTTTGCACCCATTTGAGCTAAAATATCAATTTCCTTATTACTGTGTGAACGAGCAATTACATCTAAATAAGGGGCAATAGTCAAAGCATTTTTCAACAGTAAGCGGGTACTAGCAGGATCAGGAAGGGCGATCGCTAAAGCTTTAGCAGTCTCTAAATGTGCTTTTTCTAATACTAACTCCGAATCTGCATCACCAAAAATATAAGGAATTTGGCGCATTCTTAATCTTTGTACAGATGCTTCGCTATTTTCAATTACTACAACTGGATATCCTTGGCTTTGTAATATACTAACAATTACTTGCCCAACTCTACCGTAACCAGCTACTACTACGTGATCAGTAATTATTTCTGGCATAGATATTGTTTTTGGGACAGAAAAGCGTTGTAAGAACTTTGCTAGGAAGGGGTTTTGATTTAGATAATCGGCAATTAAAGGTGCAACTTTCAGAGATAAAGGAGTTAGTACGAGTGTAATTGCTGTTGTTCCTAACAATAAAGAATAGGTTTGTTGAGATAGCAGTTCTAATTTTAAACCAGCTAAGGCTAATACAAAAGAAAATTCACCAATTTGGTTGATGCCAAAACTGACGATAATGGCATTTTTTAGAGAGTAGCCAAACTTTAAAACAATGCCTAAAATAATTGCGGCTTTACCCAGCATTACCAAAGTGACAAGTCCTAAAATTAGTCCAAAATTGTTAATGAGAATAGCCGGATCAATCAGCATTCCAATTGATGCAAAAAACAGACTAGCAAATGTATCTCGCAAGGGCAAAATTTTTGCTAATGCTTGGTCAGCATAATCAATTTCCGATATCATTAAACCAGCCACAAATGCCCCCATAGCAATGGAAAGACCCAAGTATGCAGTTGTTAATGAAACTCCTAAGCATAAGGCAATTACAACCAAGAGAAATAATTCATTACTTTCTGTAGCGGCAATATTACTTAAAATCCGGGGAACTATCCACAGACTTAATATAATTGCAACTACTACAAACAGGGCAATTTTAACTAAAGCAAAGCCTAGTGCTACAGCAATATTTTCGGGTTGTTGCAAAGCAGGAAGTATTGCTAACATCACACCCAAAGCTAAATCTTGAGCAATTAATATTGCCAGCATAATTTGCCCATGCACTGTATTAGTTTCACCACTCTCTGTGAGTGTTTTTAATACTATTGCTGTGGAAGAAAGAGATAAAACTGCTCCTAAGAAGATTCCTTGTGTGATTCCCGAAGCCCAACCTGTGAAAACAGTTACTATTGCTACTAGGGCAATTGTTAAACCAATTTGTAGTAAACTGCCTTTGATGGCAATTTGTTTAACTCGTTTTAGGTCTGCTAAAGAAAATTCTACACCCAGGGCAAACAGTAGGAAAGCGACACCAATTTCTGCTAAAGATTTAATATCAGCAACGTTGCTTAATAATTTGAAACCAAAAGGTCCAATAGCAAAGCCACTCACTAAATAACCAAGTATCACAGGTTGATGTAACCTATGGGACAAAAATCCTCCTAATGCCGTAGCGACTAAGACGATTGTTAAATCCAGAATTAAACTATGCTCTGTTTCCATATTCTGTGTTTTGTTGTGTTATCAACTTATGTCAATCACTTTTCAGAGTAACTTGAGTTGGTAACAATCAACATCTACACCTCGATAGCTAAGTTGAAAAAGCTGTCTATACTTTTGATGATTTAATGGCGCAAAGATGTAGAATGTCGTAAAGATACGGGAGTTTTAGATGAAATTCCTGCTGCTTATAAACCCATTGAACAGGTAATGAAAAACCAATCTGATTTGGTGGAAATTGTGGCAACTCTGAAACAAGTGCTTTGTGTTAAAGGGTAAATTGTCTGAATCAGGACACCCTTCGGGAAGTCAAAAGTCAAAAGTCAAAAGTCAAAAATAATTGATGTATTATTTATTAAAGGTTTTGATTTTTGATTACCATGAATAATCATACACCAATAAATGAAAGAACTTTTGAATTTGCTGTAAGAATCACAAAGTTGTGTTCTTATTTAGATAAACAACCCGGTACACCAAGATTATTAGCTGCTCAATTATTTAGATCAGGTACATCTATAGGTGCTAATATTGAAGAATCTACGTAGTGCTGAAAGTGATAAGGATTTTGTTAGTAAACAATCAATAGCACTTAAAGAAGCAAGAGAAACAAAGTATTGGTTAAAGTTGTTAGTAAAATCAGAAATCGTCCCTGATGAAAAAGTAGCTGGTCTTGTTGATGAATGTGAACAATTGATGAGAATTATTGCTAAATCAATTGTCACAACTAAAGGAAAGATGAAAAATAATTAATTTCTTATCCTTTTGACTTTTGACTTTTGACTTTTGACTTCCCGAAGGGCGGGTATCGGAAACCCTGAACCCGCAATACTTCGTGGAAAATTACCTGTTTATAATTCTTAATAATTTTCTGTAACCTTTAAATGTTACACTTTACAAGTCTCGACGCGAGATAACGCACCCTCAAAATTAAACCTCATTCTCACACATTTAGTACCGCCTGCATACCCCAATTCCTCCCAATCAAACCAAAAAAAACCGTTTCCCGGGAAGTTTCCTTCTGGTGCTTTATTTTCAAAAGTCATCTCATTGTAGTCCAACCACTTGCCTCCTTTTCTCCATCCTACCTTATCCCCGAACTTGTCCCAGATGTCTAATTTATGTTCTTTCGTTCCACCGAAACTTTGATAAATGCGTTTCTGAACAGAAAAACCAAATTTACCATCACTGTATTTTACCCACAACTGGTCAATTGTACGAAGGTCTTCACAGGGAAAATTATCATAATCTAAATAATTTTCTTCTTCTCGCTTCGCAACCGCTAACATGACCCTTCTTGTTTCCTCGTCTGCTTCTTTCCAGTTTTTTGCAAAGAGTAAATCTTGTAATTTAGTATAATCCTGTCCTACTGCTGACTTGAGTTCTACCCCGCGCATTGGTAAAGCCAAAGGAATGGGGGGAAAATCAACAACATTACCTGATTTTATAGAGTTTTTAGCAAACTTGATTGCTTGATCATTAACTTCTTCTAACTGATGTTCTAACTGGGCTTTTCCTGTTCTCAAAACAGCCTCATTTACCTGAGCAAATTGCTGTGGATTTAGAAGAATATATTCCACATCAGCAATTTGTTTAGAAATCCGCTGTGAGCGCTCCCAAAGACCTTGCAATACCCGTGTTTTCTTTTGCAAAGTCATCATATCGATCGCTTGCATTGCGGTAGGAAAAGATAGCAAATCGTGATAAGGTTTGCAAAGTACCTGCAAAATACTCGCCGATTTTCGCACTGAATCTGGAAAATTGACTGCATATTCTAGAGCTTCTGCGGGAGTTGTCACCAGCACCCCAGCACCACCTGTGCGATAACAACGAGCTTCAATTCGCACATTGCTATATTTTGCTAGGTTGGCAAATCTAGACTTTATTTCAGCTTTAGCATCAATAGAAGCAACATTGCTATAGGAAATTTGGGCGCTCAGTTCCGCATCCATTTTTTCCTTAGTTTCCCTATCACTAGAAATAATCTCAATGGTACTGACGAATTCACCACCTGTAATTATTCCAGAGATATATTCATAACCCGCCCGCCGATAAAATTCATCTATTCCATTTTGATTGAGAAACTTACAGCGCTCACCATTGCTCTATATAGCAAAGCACATACATCTGCCCTAGTAGCAACTTTTTTAGGATTCAGTAATTTCTGATTGGGATAATTGACAATAAGACGATCACCTGTAATTTCACCTTCCTGTAACTGTATAATAACAGGTTGAATATCATCACGAATTTTCCAATATCGTTTTGATAATTTATACAGTTGTTTTTCAAACTCAGGAGAAAATCGAATTGAGATAGGATTTATGTTATTCATTCTCAATTCTCTCCCATAATTCAGAAATAGGTCTGGTTTTGCCGGATTTTACTTCTTCAAAAGCCCTTGTTAAACTCTCTTTTATTTCCTGAATTGGAGTATCATCAACATCAATATCATCTGCTTCTGGTAGGAGAATAATTACCTTAACAATATTAAAACCATCAACTTCTAAAGGATAGTCTAAGGTTAATTGTCCCTGTTGAATTTTTCCAGTAACTTCTAAGGCTTTCATAGTTTCTAGCTGCTTTTTGTTTAACTAATTTTGATGAAGAAAATATTTCTATTACATTTTATCATATTTCCTAGAATTATTTTTATAATATCATGCTATAATCAGATTAGAAATTCAAGTCTATTACTGTGTCTTCCATAGAAATCACACAGGCAATTAACCAAACATCGGAATTATTCCATCTAGCGTTAAACGGAGAAGAAATTATTATTACCGAAAATCACCAACCATTGTTAAAACTAACTGCACTCAAATCTAAATATCAATGTCCCTCTCTATTTGGTATAGATAAAGATATCATTTCTATTGCTGATAATTTTGATGCACCATTAGAAGAATTTGAAAATTAACCATGCAAGTTAGCATTTTTTATTGTTTATTTAACCATTCTTCTAAATTAGAGATTTTACTAAAATAATTAATTCCCGAATTAGCTAATATCTGTTGAATATTAGCAAGTAGGTTGGGTTGAGGTAACGAAACCCAACATTTATTATTTCTCTTATTGGCGTTTTTTATTCATCTCTATAAAACTCGTCTAAAATAGAATTAATCTCATGATCAGTAATATCTTCTTGTTCAGATTTATTGTAAATTGTTAACAATAAAATGCTGGTTTCTGATTCAAGTAAATAAATTACCCGATAACCAGCACTTTTACCTTTTTGAAGATTACTATTTTTGACTCTAGCTTTATAAATATAAACATCTTCATTAAAACCAGTTAATCTATCTCCTAATAAATTTCCTTTTTGCAATTCTGTAATGAAAGATTGAGTATCAGAACGAATATTTCGGTATTTTTTGGCTAAATGTTTTAAATTTATCTGATATTCAGGAGTTAAATCAATATTAATTAAGAAAGAATCATTCTGCATCAATTCCTTCCCACATTTTCTCTAAAGGGATTCTTTTTCCTGCTTTTGCTTCTTGTAATGCTGTTTTTAAACTTGCTTTAATTTCCAGAACCGAAGTATCATCAAGATCAGATTCAATGTCATCTGATACAAGGATAATTACTCTCACTTGACTAGATGTATAAATTTCTAAAGGTTTATCTAATAATAATTGACCTTTTTCATCAACTTTTCCCATGACTTCAAAAGCTTTCATTACTTAACCTCAAATGAATATTAATATAACCATAGCAATGTAAGTATTGTAACACAAAATATCTTACTTATGAATTAGTTTCCAAATAAATAATAATCATAATAAGTCTAACTCCTCTGTTGTACCATCAAACAAAAGAGTAAATAAGCCAATTTTCTTCATTTCCTCAATGTAAGGAGGGGTTTCACTTTTCCAATGATAAGCTAAATCTCTTAACCATGATTGAGTTAAAGTTATTAAAGTAGATTGATAGATGATGCCTTCAATACTGCCTGCATCATAATGTTCTAAAACCTTTTTCGTGTCCAATCTTGCTACTTCTACAAAAGTCGGACTCTTAAAGATTCTCATGACATTAGAATTAACAAACATTAAAAAAGGAATATGCTGGTATTGTTCCATTTTTAAGATATTAAGATCCGGGGAAGAATACATACCTGAAAATCTCACATCTATCATCAAAATAGATTTATCATCCTTATCTTTAGCAGCAATTGCTGGTTGAAAATCAATTACAGTTGGAGGTTGTATTTTTAACATGGTATTTCACCTCTTGTTTAATAGTTTAACTACTTTTCAGACAGAAAATATTTGTACTAAATTTTATCACAATTTATCAATAAAATGTGAAAATCTAAAATTTTTAAACTCTAAGAAGGGGTTTTAATTTAACTCTGTGGTCTGCTATAGTATTTATGACCTGCCATAGCCATTGCCAAAAATCCCCACATAATCATCCCTGCAATACTCAGCATCCCGCTATAAATAATTAACTGGGCGCAAGAACTGATACCAATAGCGCGGGCAGCACTAAGAAAACTATCAAAACGACCTTCTGTATAATTACTAACGGTAATTAGCATTAATACTAACCCACTAATATAGGGTATAGCACCAATCCAACCCAAGGTAAAAAACATATCTAAAATGCCGCTATCAATAACAATGACTTCTATCTGTCCAGTTTTTTCATTCACTTTCCAGATATTTCCAAAGCCGTTACCGACAACATTAGAAAGAGCTAAATTCAGGTTTCTGTCATAAGTTGCGGATCTATCTCTAAAACTACCATCTTGTTCGAGATTGGAAAAACTTTCAAATCGAGTGGTAATAACTTTAGAAAGCGGTTCGATAGTCACTAAGGGAATAACGCAGATTGACATTACTAAAATTATGGTAATTAATCGCATTTGAATTTTGGGTTTTACTGAACCAAAAATCATAACTATTCCTAGCAACCAACCGCCCCAACTTGTCCGCACTTGGGAAAGTAAAAATGATAAATAACCCACAGCAGAAGCGGGGAAAATTAACGGACCAGTGCTGGTAAATAATAATAGTAAACCAGCTTGCATGACAGTTCCGAATGGACCAGGTGAGTGTAATGTACTCCAGACGCGCATTCCAAAAGGAATTGGGTGTCCAGCACTGGTAAACATTTTCGATTGAATTAGCCAATATCTATCCCATTGAGGAGCGACAACAAATTGATAGACACCGTAAGCTCCCAGGATGAGTACACACCAAATAAATGTTCTTTGCAGATGTTGACGATAAGTGGGATAATCTCGCCAGTTAGAAAATAAATGAAAAGCAAAAATTATGGGACTTAACCAATCTAAAAAACTCCGAACTACAGGGAGTGGTTGATTGTAAATTAAACCTATTAAACATCCATAACAAACTCCTATGGCTGCTAAAAGAAATGGCAGTCCCCCTTGACGAAGACTGCTAGGTAGATGTTTGAAAAAGGTGAATATGGTCAGGAATACGACTAAATAAGGTGCAATTAACATTTGTCTGGTGGGGTCCCAGCCAACTTTATAGTCAACGAAACGAGTGATTATAGGGGTCAGGAACCAAATCCACCAAGTGAAACCAATATAGTGGATGGGATGCCGTAAATACAAAAATACAGCGACTAGAAAGGCACTGGCGGAAAAAACAAAGTGCAAACTGCCTGTACTGGTAAAGTAGCAAGCTGTGATCAGGAGGATAAAAGCAAGAATGATAATCCAACTTTGGGCTGATCGATCTTGGGGAGAAAATTGTTCTTTTAAAACTGTATTGAAAAGTGTTGGTTTGGAAATCATTTTGATCTGATTATTCTATAAAAAGTTTAGTTAGGAGATAGATCCCCGACTTCTTGAAGAAGTCGGGGATATGGGTTGGGTTAGTTAATAACTAAGATGGTGTTTTTTTATGTTTCTATATTTTTGATATCCTAACCATCTTCCTTGTAAAGATGCTCGCAATTTTTTACTGGCGATTTCTTTTTGTTGGGGAAATAGTCTCAGCCATTGACATATTCCTAAACTTTCTCTTGTGCCAACTAAAATTGACCAGGATAAAAATATAATTTGACGCAGGGGCGAAAGATGTTCTAATAAAATTAAGGTTTCGTTGTGGACTAGGTTAATTAATGCGGTGTCGTTAAAGTTGTGGCGTTGATCTTCGTCAAATCTTTGGGCGGGATAGTGATCTACTGCAACGCTGGGATCATAAATTATTTTCCATCCAGTGCGCTTGAGGGTGAGGGCGAAGGACATTTCAAAATGTACTTGTGCGCCTGTTCCTTGCATTCTGTCATCAAATCGCAATTTACCGATCGCTTGGGTACGAAAGCTCATATTCACACCTTTGAGAACATCAACTTCACGGGGTGCGCCTATTCCTAAGTGGTGGTTGCCAATGACGCGCCCGCACCATTGCAATTTACCAACTATGGGACGAGAACCATTTTCGAGTTTGTCTCCTTGATACACCCAATCACGACCACCAACGCCACCAACGGCATAATTAACGCTGAAGTGAGTATTAATTTTTGCTAACCAATCCGGGTGGGGGGCGGCATCATCATCAGTGATGGAAAGAATGTCTCCCTGTACTTGTGCCAGTCCGGCGTTGAGGGCGGCGACGACTCCGGGCTGGGTGACGGTGACAATCTGTAAGGGGAGGAGGTGGGGCGGAAATTGTTGGAGGAATTGCTGGGTTTCTGTGTCTGTATCTCTGACGACAACGATCGCCTGATCAACTGATTTAGTTTGCTGTTGCAGTGCTTTCAGACAGCGGGCTAGGTCTTGAGGACGGCGATAGGTGGGGATGAGAACTGTGTTTCTCATGGGTGATTAACTCCTCAAATATATTTAGATAGGTTTGTGCCATTGTTGACCAGCTATGTTGTTCGGCAATAGTCCGGGCAACTTTACCCATTTGTTGACGCAGTGAGCGATCGCTATTTAACAACCCAAGCGCATCGGCTAAAGCATTAACGTCATCACAATCGTCTAAAACGATGCCACAGTCGGGATTAACTAAATCAGCCGCACCAGTAGTAGTGGCGGTAATCACGGGCAAACCTGAAGCCATCGCTTCAATCACTACAAGTCCAAAAGGTTCATAACGGGATGGAAATACAAATAAATCTGATGCCCGTTGAATTTGGGGCATATCACGGCGATAACCTAAAAAATGCACTCTTTTACTAATATTTAATGCCTTTGCCATTGCCGGATAAGGGCTATCTTGAGTACCACCGACAACTGCTAAATGTAATTCAGGAACTTTTACTAAGGCATGAAGTACAGTATCTAAGTTCTTACGAGAAATGCGAATATCACCTGCAAATAATGCCAAATTAACATTCTCAGGCAATCCCAATTCCGTCCGAGAACTGACACCAGGAGCAAATTCTTGTAAGTCTACACCATTAACAACAACCCGAATTTGTGAACGAGGTACATCAATATTTACTAATTCTTGGGCAACTTTTTCTGAGACAGCAATAATAATTTTAGATTTCCGAAAAGCTTGTTTTTCCCAATAAGCATTAGCCGCAGTAAATAACCATTGATATAACCCGTACAAATCTTTACGGTTATGGGAAATATGCACAGGCGATTTCAACCAAGAACCATGTACAAAATGCACGGCATTCACATCACTTGCCCCCATAGTAATCGCGCCATTTACCTTAATCAAATCTAAGTTGGCTCTATTTTTACGCAACCAATCAGCACTTTTTTGAGCAAAAATAAAATTGCGAATAAATTCCGTAGGATACCCTTCTACTGGAATATAAATACAATTAACAGCACTATTTTCGGCTAACTCTGGGGCAATTTCACTAGCTAATAATGTCAGATCATGACCACGACGAATGGCTTCTTGAACTACTTCATAATTAACTCTACCTTGACCATCACCTTTTCTGATTTTGTGGGTAACAATACAAATTTTCACTGATAACCTCTTGTGATTTACAAAAAAAAGGGAACAGGGAATAGAGGCGTTGCTGATTAAGGGTATGAATTTTAGTCTCACGCAAAGGCGCAAAGACGCACTGAGGTTTGAGTTTTAAAGATTCAATTTGGGAATTTCATACCTCGATTCAGCAACGCCAGTTTTTTCTGTTCCTTGTTCCCTCTGAATAAATTAGGAAATTTTCCAAATTTTATTCGTTAGATTGGTAGGAATAAAACTAATAATTAAAGCCACTAAAGTTCGTAAATTGAATTTTTGCTCACTTAAAGTTTGCCAAAAATAACGGCGAGCATCTGTAATTTTTTGATCTCGTAATAAGCCAATTCCTAAAGTTGTATTAGCTTCTAACCATTTGGTTTTAAAGTAGGAATTAAATTCTAGTAAATGTTGATCTTCCATAAAAGTTTGATAACAGAATATCTCACTTTTACCTTTACGGATTTTTGCTTGAACATTGCGACTACCACTAAGCATAGTATCAGTTTGTTCATGCTCTCGATATTTGGTTAATTTTTCAGGAACATAGTAAACTCCATAGCCAGAAATACAACAAAGATAAGTTAAATATAAATCCCACATTCCGTCAACCTCTGAAGGAATATTATCCCAATTAAGCACACCATTTCTGATTACACAAGCAGCCGCAGTGGGAATACTTTTATCAATTAAGCCAATTTGAGTAAAATTTTTATGAACTCCGGGAGTGATTTGATCACGTTTATAACTGCGGGTATTATTTTCAGTGGCAGCCACATTAATTTTACTATCACCATCTATAATATATTGGTCACAAAATGCCAAAATTAAATCGGGATTTGCTTCTAAATTGGGGACAAGTTTAGATAAAAAATCCTCATTCCATATATCATCATCATGGAGACTAGCCACATATTTACCTGTAGCAATTTTAAAACCATGAAACTGGTTAGCTAACATCCCAATATTTTGCTCATGTCGCCAAAATTTGATCCGTGAGTCTTGAAATGATTCAATTAGTGCTTGAGGATTCTCAGAACTACAATTATCAGAAACAATAATTTCTAGATTTTGATAAGTTTGGTTAACAGCACTATTAATGGCTTGTTTCAGGTATTCTAGGCGATTATAGGTGGGGATAATGACGCTCACCAAAGGTTCGGAGGAGTTAATATTTAACATTGCTTGGAGGATGAGAAAATAAACTATGGGAAATGTTTGTTTCTTTTTGGGAAACTATCTCTAAAAAACGCAAAGCTGTAGGTACAGGACTATAATTTTCAATTGCCCAACTTCTCCCTTCTTGAGCAATATATTCGAGAATTTCGGAATTTTCTAAAATTCTATCTATTGTGGCTTGGACATTATCTAAATCTACACCAATATAATGTTGCCAATTTTCTGGCATTACAGGTAAAGCAATTCCATATTTCTTAAAATCCACATGAAATGTCACACACCCTGCCGCTAAAGATTCCCAAAATCGCCAACTATCCCATTGCAAAATTGTATTTGACTTTAACCTCAATTTTTTTATTACCCGCTGAATATTCTGATTAATTAAACCACCTGAATTTTTAGGCCAAGCAGTGACAAAAAAACCACCAAAACAAGCACAGGCAGTTGAATATTTGAGGCGGTTGTAGTAACTTGGATAGTGGCGTTTACCAGTTTGTAACCAGTGAAGATAATGATAGGGTTCAGTTGGATATTCAGCTTGCTTATCAACAGTATTATTGATTTGCAAAATATTACTAATTTTTGGCATTAATAGACTGGAACTTAAATTTCTGACGGGATGACCAGTTTGCCAATGTCGAAAATTAATGAGTATTTGTCTTTTTTTATCCTGGAAATTTGGTATTTCTTTCAATTCATGTAAGATTCGGTTACTCAGTCCAAAAGACCAGGGATAAAAGTTATCTAGATAATTCAGGTGTTGATTGAAGTGGGTTTTGAGAATGACATCAAATTGTCTGTATTCTGGTAATTTATGATAATCTTTATCGTTATCATTACCATCCAAATAAACAGTTAAATATTTTCGTCCTGCATGAAATAAATTATCTGGCAGAGGATATTTGCTATTAAACCAATTATTACTAAATACTACAATAGAACAATCATCGGTTGTAATATTTGGATCATGACGAAAGAGATATTTTTGTTTTTCCGTTGACTCTTGCCAGTAATTGATATTCGAGACAAAGGATATCCCCAGTTCTCGAAAACCTTCTGCTAAACAAATAAGCAAATGCTGAAACTGATCTTCTTTTTCAGTTTCTCCTCTAGGTAAACAGAAAAAATATATTTTGCCATTAAAGTTAGTTAACTGTTCATGTCCCATGTTTTTTGTACTCCTTGTTCCTAAAAACCAACAACATGACTCTCTTTCGATCATCAGTGAGAATTAATTTTTGACATAGATGAGCATTTAATTAACTTTTGAATTATTGTTTATCTCACTTCACTTTGAATTTGATAATATTGCCAAAATTTGCCACGTTGTTGAAGTAGCTCTTGATATGCTCCCTGTTCTACGATTTTTCCTTGTTCTAAAACTACAACTTTATCTGCTTTAGCTATAGTAGAAAGACGGTGAGCGATCGCAATTACTGTGCGACCAACAGATAGCTTTTCTAAGGATTCTTGAATTAACCGCTCAGACACTGAATCTAAGGCACTTGTAGCTTCATCTAGAATCAGGATTTCGGGGTTTTTCAGCAATGCGCGAGCGATCGCAATTCTTTGTCTTTGTCCACCTGATAACCGCACACCTCTATCTCCTAATTGCGTATCGAAACCTTCCGGCATTTCTAGAATAAATTCTAAAGCATTTGCCAATCGTGCAGCTTCTTTGATTTCTGCTTCTGTAGCTGTTGGTGTCCCGTAAGCAATATTATTCCAAACAGAAGTATTAAAAATAAAAGTATTCTGACTCACAACTGCTATCTTAGAACGCAGAGAGTTAATGTCAAATTTGCGAATATCAACTTCATCTATATAAATATAGCCGTCAGTAGCATCATGAAAGCGAGGAATTAAATCTGCAAGTGTGGTTTTACCAGCCCCAGATGAACCGATTAAAGCCGTCATTTCCCCTTGTTTAATCGAGAGAGTAATATTATGTAAAACTCGTTGATTAAGACTATAATCAAAATCTACAGACACTAAATCAATTGATCTTCTAAAACCAGAAAATCTGAGTGCGCCATTTTGAAAATAGATTTTATCGTCAGTTTTTAACAACTCCTTGATATTTTCCACTGCTCCCGCTTGGGTACTTAAAAAAGCCATTACCCCATTCAAATCTTGAGTCATAGGGATAATGCGGAACAGGACAAAAAAGAAAGTTAACAAAGCTGAAACTTTCATTAATCCTGTGCTTAAAGCCACAATAATCATACCAATTAGAATTAGCGTAGATATACTCTCAGCTAAAGGCTTAACTATCAAAGAAATCCAATAAACACTTTTCCAAGTATTAACAATTTTTTCACTGGCTTGATAATACCGATTTCGCTCAAATTCTTGAGTAGAAAAAGCATGAATTGTGCGAATACCTTCGATAAACTCTAGCACCCTAGCAGTAAAATTATCATTAGCGGAAGTAATCGCAAAACTACGTTCTCTAATTTGTTTATTTAAGGTAGATAATGCTACCGCCAAAAGACTAAATAGTAAAATAGAAACTATAGTCAGTTTCCAGGAAAGTATAAACAAAGAAATAGAATAGACAATCAGTGTAAAACTTCTAGTGATTAAAAAAGCTAGTCCACCAAAAATTTGTCTAATTCTCTCCATTTCACTGGTAAGAATATTAACTAATTCTCCAGATTTCTTATGACTAAAATAATTGAGAGTTTGAGCCTCTAACTGTTGAAAAATTCGTTTACGCAGATTATCTACTAAACTGATTTCACTAAACTGGATGCAAATCTGTCCTATATAATTAAAGGATGCCCGCATACAGGTTGTAACAACAATTAAAGCAGATATTCGATATAATCGCTCTGTTGCTGAACCATTAATTCCTAAAATCAAAATATCAAACCACTCTATCCCTGTTTTCACAGGTTCAGAACCAGGAGTAGTTAGGCTTTGCAGGAACACCAGCAAAAATCCTAAACCAAACCCTTCAAAACTTGCAGCTAAAGCCGAAAATACGATAGCTAAAATAGCCACAACTCGAAAGTGTTTAAATTCTCGTAATATTACCCGATTATTTTGCCACAAACTTGTAGCTTGCAATATTTTCATAGTTGACGGTAGAAATTTGGAATCCATAAAAATTTTGACCGATAATTTTGATAATTAAGTATAGAAGCACCAATCTCAAAAAAATTAATATGCTTACATAGGAGCGCGACGAATAAAACGACCAAGAGCAGAACCACAGAGAATTTCAAATTTTTGCCATAGTATTTTTGGTATTGAATATAATTGAATAGGTGTTTGGCTATGTCGCCAATATAATTTATCAGTTATGGTGGGAGAACTACCTTCTAAAGCACTGAGGAGTAGTTTTTTGCGCCAAGGTTTAATATGTGGGACTGTGGCGTGAGACATAATAGTACCACCAGGAACAAAATCCATGCCGTCTGGTCCAACGGTACTCAAAGGATAATTAGTTAGCATCAATGCTAAGTTTAAATAAGTCTGATCTCCATACAGATATGGATAATGATTAAAGGTATTACCGTTATAAAGATCCTTTAAATTGGCATATCCTGCCATTTCACCCAATTCTTCTAGTTTCTGCCAAATTTTCAAGATAGATTTGTAGTTTTTATGAACTCCAATGAAGCCACTATTGTAGTGATAATCTAACTCGCGCTCACAAGCAAAACCATTATTTTCAGCAAATTCTTTCCATGCTAACCGTCTCGGATGATTCGCCGGCACAAGATACCAAGAATCGCCACAAAGAGCAATTCCTCGACTTACCCAATTTTCATAAAAATCCCACTCACATTTATTGACAATATCAGGATCAAAGTAAAATAAGGCATCAATATCTGGGCAATAATTTTCCCATAATTGGGACATAAAATTAGGCTTATAAAAACCTAAATGTTTTGGAGTTGTTAGTTTGACAAATCGGATTGCACAACCTTCACCTACAAAAAACTCTTGATAACCATTTTCTGTTTTTAGCTCCTTAGCCCAATGTGGTGTATTTCCACGATAACCAGCCCAAATTATGCCTCGAAAACCATGATAATACAGGGAATTTACCAAAGCCCCCACACCATAATGGTAGTCTTTTTCAAATACGGTACAAATCGCTGTTTGCATGATATTTCTTATTTTTTAATTAGCTACATAATTCATAGTCATCAATATGAGAACAGGAAGTATTCATCAATTAGATAAAAATGCTTGAAAACACAGAGCCAATAGATTTATTCTCAAGTATAAGCAGTTGATCCTTCCCATCTATTTACGATAAGTAATTGAACAAAAATATTTACAGTCATTGCGAGCGAAGGGAAGCAATCACAACCCTTACAATTGCTTCATTTCACTTCGTTCCATATGGCTAACGCCACGCTTTGCTAACGCAATGACATTGTGTAATTAATTCTGTCTCACTATTTACATCGCTGAATTTGTTTTGCTTGTTTAATTTGTTATTTTGTGATTCTAAACTTAATTTAACTGCACTTTCCAAAGATAAACAACGATTATTGATTAGACAAAATTTTCCCTGCAATATATTCAATACATTAGATAAATTATTCAAAATGAATGTACCTAAAATAATGTTCAAATCTGTCATTTCCTGTTTAGCCATAGAACTAAACTTAATAATCTGAAAAAGTTGCCCATTTTCTCCGACATACCACTCATAATTAAACAGCAATTTGGGGGAATATATTTGCATAGTTATTAATCCTCCGAGCATGACTGGACTCATAAATAACAGCAAAAGTAAAGCCCAAGTCCAATCAATTATTATTTGTAAAGTTCTGAAAATTTGATTACCTTTCTTTGGCAATTTTTGATGCCCAGAAATGTTCATAAATATGGGCTTATTAGCTTTTTGACAAGCATTTGCCCAAACTTTTAATAAAGAATCACCAATTTTGGGATCTATGCTGACTAAACTAACTGGAGAATGTTTTAAACATTCTATTAAAGATTCTTCATTTTCTAGTGCAGCTAAATGGGGTTGTGAGAATTTTTCAGAGGCTTTTACTAATAATTTTCCTCTGCGCCATTTTAATGAGCATGATAGGAAGTTAAAATTTTCAGATTGCTGGGGGACAATAGAGTTACTATTTAGACTAGAAATGACTGAAATTGGCATATATTAACAGCGATAAATTAGTAAAAGATTGACTGAATATTTACCATTAGAAAATTAATATTTTCTTGACCGAACAGTATTGTATAGGAGTCCTATAGCAATGATTAAATATGACAACAGAAAATTAGGGACACTTGGATTTATGATCAAGAGTAGTCATCTCAGAGAAGATACTAACTTTTTGCAACCCTGAAAAATTACTTCGGTTTCGTCCTGGAGATTTTGATGATGGGTTTCAATCTCTAGAATATAAGACTCTCGATAAATAAATCATCAAGAAACAACTTCTTTATTCACTCTTTAAATAAATATTACTTTCTTCTCTATAATATTAAGATATGGTGAAATGAATTAATCGTAACTAAATAAAAATAAACCTTGTTTTATACTTGCAAAGTATATCATAAACTACTTATTAAGTAAATAAAAATAAATGTGAATTGTATTAGTAATACAACAAAAATATTTTGTATAGTAAATGGTCATTTGCCAACATACTACAGTAATAAATTGAAAATTGAAAAAGCAAATAATATCATTTTTTTAGCAGAGATTTATAAACAAAACTCAATACATTTAACCAACAAGTATCTAACCCTAATTAGACGTGAATTCGATAGCGTAGCGTGACGAGTGACGACGTAGGAGTTATTGAACTGAACCTCACCCCAATCCCTCTCCGCGTTGGAGAGGGGCATATTGGTTTGTTTTTAGCAGCATAAAATCAGAGTTTTAAGCCTCTCTAGTATTAAATATTATTCCTTTTCCCTCTCCTCTTAGGGAACACCAAAAAATAAATTACCCAATTTTGTGGGATGGGCATCCTGCCCGTCTTTGATGATTAGCGGGCAATTCGTCCCGCACCACAAGAAATTTTTGGGTATTTTTTTAATTGGAAGTCCCTTAGAAAATGTTTTAAAGGTGGTAAGTAGTCGGACAAAATTAAATTCACTCGTTGAGAGAGGGAACAGGGAACTTAAGGGGGGTAATTTAACTTGTGTGTACACGATAGCCCCTTTATAAGCGGAGGGTTAGGGAGGGGTAAAATATTTGATACAGCACTACTTAATTGATCTTGAATAGTCAACACAAAAACCCCTGTCTAATGCAGGGGTCAATATATTTTTGTGGGTTAAATAGTCAGCAAATATTCTGCTTTATTCTTCCATTGCTGGTTGTAAAACTAATTGTTTTGGTTTTACATAAGGTACATAGGTGCTATCAGATGGAGATACGCCATTAGCTACAACCCCAATCAGATTTAACCTACTCAACATCCCTGTGGCTTGATTAAGTTGGGTGCGGGTCACTTTACCAATACTTGCCATCATCACCACACTACGACAGGATGATGCCGTGAGCATAGCATCTACTAACCCAAGAACGGAAGGGGCATCTATGATTACCAAATCATAATTTTCTTCAAATGCAGCTATTAATTGAATCATCCGGGGAGAACTCAAAAGATGAGCAGGATCGGTCGGAGTTGGTCCGGCTGTTAAAATATCAATGTAAGACGACCCAGAGTAAGGAACACTGATCTGATTAGGTAGATTAACTTCACTTTCTAATAAACTAGAAAGTCCTTGTTCATTAGGAAGATTTAACTGTTTGTGCAGATTAGGATCGCGTAAATTGGCATCAATTAGTAAGACTTTTTTATGTAGGCGAGCCGCACTCATGGCTAGACCTAATGCCAAAGCTGATTTACCATCATCTGGTAATGCTGATGTCACCATTAATGATCTTAAATCTGAGACTTTATTGAGTAGTTCAATATTTTTGTAAATGAGATCAAGTGATTCCCAACGGGGAGAAGATTGTAATACTTGAATTGTCCAAGGTGCAAGAACTTCTGGCTTGCCAAATGGCAATTTTATCATGGATTCTCTGGGTTTGGGAGGTGGCAATTTAGGAGTTGTTCCTAATAATGGGAGAGCAGCTTGTTTTTCTAATTCCGCAGTGGTATGTACAGCGTCATCAGATGCTTCACGAATAAAGGCAGCAAGTCCTCCTAACATTAACCCAATTACTCCTCCTAATAAGAGATTTTGTCTCATGTTAGGACCAGTATGAAGACCTTCTTGGGGTTCTTCTACTACCTCCCAATTAAATCCACCTTTAGAAAGTTCTTGGCGTAATTTTTGTTCTGCTCTTAATAATTGTTCTAATCTTTCTCTACTAAATTGTAGTTGAGGCAGGATGCGATTGTAATAAGCCAATAGAGAAGGAAACCGCTTGAGGTCGGCTTGTAATTCTTTCTCTTTGGCTGCTAAGGTTTGATCGCGGGCGGTTAATGCAACGATGGTTGTTTGGGTTTCTACTAATTGACCTGTGAGATTAAGATCAATTTGTCCTAGTTGTCCTTGTTCTAAAAGATTGTCTCCAGAATTAAAGGTAGAGTTGGTTTTTTCTCCTAAAGTTCTGCTAACTTCTTTTTGTAAAAGTTGCTTTTGACTTTGCAGTTGTTCATATAATTTTTGAACGCTGGGAGTATCATCTGTGAAACGTAAACGTTCTTGTGCTAAAGCCAGTTCTGTTTTTTGGATTTCATTGAGTAAGCCTTGGTAGCGGGTAGACTGACTCAGACGAGAAGAAACTAAGGCATTTTGTGGAGAACGGTTCAGTTGTGTTTGCAAAGATTTTTGCTTTGCTAAGGCTTCTTCATACTGGGAACGAGTTGTTTGTCGTTCCTGTTGGACAGTATTTAAAGCTATCTCTACGGTTTTAGCTTGAGCATCTGGATCAATTAAATTTTGACTTCTGCGAAATCTTTGTAAATTTGCTTCGGAAGCGGTTACTTCATCAGTCGCTTTTCTTAATTGATCTCTGATAACTTGTAAACCTTTTTGTAGGCGTGAATCTTGTTGTTGTTTATTGTATTCTAAATAAACCTGCTGAATTGTTTTGAGGACTTTCTGAGTTTTTCCTGGATCGCTATCGGTGTAATCAACTTGAAATATTTTAGTAGCAATATTATCCTCTGGAGTCTTAATTTGAGTGAGGACTAAGGATTTTTTCAAATCCATTACAGTTAAGTCTGGATATTCAGTTTTAAGTCTATCAACTGCTTTTTTAATCAGTCCAGAACTCTGCATCAAGTTTAATTGAGTAGCTGTATCTACCTCCACATTAGCATCAGTAAATTGACTTTCAGTGTTATCTGTTTCTTTCTTGCCTTGATAGTTAGGCTCTACTAACAATTGCATGGTGCTTTTGAAGCTGGGTGGAGTTTTTAATGTAATGATGCCAGCAATAGCCGTAGAACTGAGCAATACTAATAATAACCAGGGAAATCTTCGCAGAATTACTGCAAACATTTGTCCATAACCTGGTTCTGTTTCTGATGCTGAATTTATATTGGGATTTAGACTAGTTTGAACCACTTTTATTATCCTTATCTGCGATATACTACGCAAACACCTAAAAAATTAAATGAATTAGTGATGCACAACTCCAATGCTGCAAGGCCGAATTAAAAATTAAAAAAGCAAATTATATAAGCTTTCTAGGAACTTTTAATGATGAGTTATTTTTGCCATGCTGCACTAGTAGTCTGTCAACCCAAAAATGACGGGTGAAGGGGAGCGGGGGGGAAGAGAGGCAGGGGGGTAGGGGGGGTAGGGGAGGTAGGGGGGGGAGGGGAGGTAGGGGGGGTAGGGG
>NZ_VILC01000014.1:33983-80138 GCF_009712065.1 Aphanizomenon sp. UHCC 0183
TAAATTTGACGAACTACTAGCTTGATCAATAACTTGCTCAACTTTACTAAAAAATGACTGTTCTGAGAAATTGCTAACGGCATGATTACGGATAGTTTCGTAATCCCAAGATATTCCTCCAGCTTCTAGTAAAGCTGCTTGTAAAGAGCATGGTGCTTGTCTTTTGAAAAACACACCTGTTTTACCTGGTATTTGAGTGTCTAAGACTCCTCCGGCTCCATAAGCAATGACCGGTGTACCACTGGCATTTGCCTCGACTGGAACTAATCCATAATCTTCTAAAGCCGCAACAATAACTGATTTGGCTTTAGAAAATAAGTCTTTACGTTCTCTATCACTGACATGACCTAGAAACTGGATGTTGGGTAATGCCTGGGCTTTTAATCTTTCTTGTTCTGGTCCATCACCTGATATTAATAAGTTCCAGCCTAACCAATTAAAAGCTTCGACTATTATATCAAGACGTTTATAACTTATCATCCGCGCCGATGCCAAGTAGTATTCTTCTTTAGTATCGGAAAAAACAAAGTTGCTAGTATCAATTGGATAGTTAATGGCGATCGCTTGTTTGTGATAAATCTTTTGAATTCGTTGGGCAACAATGGTAGAGTTAGCGATGTAGAGATCGGGTTCTTGAGCATATTTCAGGTCTACATCTCTCATCATTTGAAAGATTTTTTCGATGAGAGGAGCAAAGTATCTATAGTCTCCGTACTCCCGTAAATATGTTTCTGTGTCCCATAAAAAGCGGGTAACATTATGACAAAAACAAATATGTTTTGCTTGGGGATTTTTCCGTACTGCTTTGGCAAAACTAGTGCTACTGCTGATAATTAGGTCATAATCTTGAAGATCCAAGGAACGAAATGCGGGAAAATATAGGGGGGCTAACATCCGAAAATATTTGGTTGCACCAGGAATTTTTTGTAAAAATGTGGTGTTGATAATTCTCTCACCTAAATCAATACTTTTTTGCGGGTCGTATAATGAGGTGAAAATGTCAGCGTCGGGATACCGTTTACACAATAATTCAAATACGCGCTCTGCTCCACCGCGTTGGGTTAAGTAATCATGGACGAGAGCTATTTTCATCTTTTTCTTGATAATTTGGTAAGTGATGATTGGTTTTAATATTTATTCTCTAGTAATTGAATTTTTAATGTTGCATTACTAAGTTGTGTCAGTTGTTTTGTATCAATTATTTTATGTTGTTTAATAAGGAGTTGAATCATGGGAAACCTCGCAAGATTATCAAAATAATCTCTGTCATTTATTGTATAAGTAGGTGAACAGAAAAATTTAAAGGTATATAACGGTATGTAAAGTTGTCTCAATGCGAGATTCTGATTGAGTTTCAGCCATTTTACAAAACGCAATACCCCTCATTTTTATTTTGTTCACCTACTTATATGTGAATTCAGAGGTTAAATGAAAATATCAGGAAACCTCTGAATTATCTTGATGCGAAGAAAGAAAACTATTTTGTTAGTGCTAAAGTTTTCACAGGAGTAAAGTAAACTGCTTGTTCAGCGCGTAATTGATCACAAAGTCTACCTTCTGGTAGTTCCACGTCATCATAAGTGAGGACTTGATCTTTAGGAATATCGCGCTTCAAGCGGCATCCTTCCGCTAGACCCATTGGCAGTAGGTTTTGTTGTTGCACAATTGGGGAATTTTCACATTGTCCATAGGTCATGTAATAACCAATACCATCAAGGGTTGCTCCGGCTTGGAGGTCAATTTTGGCGGTGGCGACGACATCAACAACGGGACCGGCGATTGGTGCAAGCACCGCATCATGGAAGAGGACAGCCCGAGCTACGGAGAGGGGAACTTCAAAATGGCATAGGTGATAGGGGGTGTAGAAGCTGTAGAGGGGGCCTTCACCGAGTTTATAAAGGTTGAGGTAATGACGTTGTTTGGGGTCTTCGTGGGTGGCAAATACGAATACTCCTGGACCGGGTTTGGTGCCAACGACGTAATCAACGATACCGCCTAGTTCTTGAAGTTGGTCAATGTCGTACATTTTGGTCATTTCATCAACATGACCTGTGTAGTCATATCCCAACATTCCCCGCTTGGCTACTTTCATACCTGTGCCGTTGGCGACTATGGCTTGCTCAAAGGAGATTTTTGTACCATCAGCAAAGCTTGTCACCATAGCAGGATTTTGACCCCAGCGTTGAGCAAAATCGGCTTGGGTGGTGGGGTTGCGGTAGGGGTCTTGTAAGCCTTTGATGTTGCCGCACAGGAGGGGTTTTAAACCGATGCTTTTGACAAAGCGGTACAGGTTCATTTCTACCCCTGGTTGGTCGCCGTCACAGGCGCTCAGGATGACTCCAGCGCGGTCTGCATGGACTTTGAGTATCGGTCCAATTGTTCCATCTAGTTCGGCATTCATGAGGATGATATGCTTGTGATGAGCGATCGCACACATCACTAAATGAGCCGCGTATTCAATTGTCCCGGTGACTTCAATGATTGCATCTATGCCATCAGCTTCACACAGGAGCATGGCATCTTCGGTGATTGCATATTCATTTTGAGCGATCGCTTCTTCTAAATCAGCTAAATTAGTAACAATTTTGATATCTTCAATTCCTGCTTCTAAATAAGCTCGTTTAGCGTTATCAATGTGACGATTAGAAATAGCCACCAACTCCATTCCTGGCACAGAATTGATAATTTGATTAGCAATTCCTCGACCCATAAAACCAGCACCAATCATTGCCACCTTAACTGGTTTACCTAAATCCGCTCGTGCTTGTAAAGCTTTATCAACAATAATCATGATTAAACTCCTATCAAAATAGATTCTAGTAAAGGCCAATTGCGATCTTTATCAGACATTTCTGTTGCACTCAGTGGCCAGGAAATTTCTAAAATTGGATCATCATAACGCAAACCCCGTTCATATCCAGGAGTGTAAAATTCACCCACTTGATATACAACTTCTGCACCATCTGTTAAAGCTTGATAACCATGAGCAAACATTTCAGGAACATAAAGAGCGCGGCGATTTTCTGCACTCAGTTCTACACCAATATGCGCTAGATAAGTAGGAGATTCAGGACGCATATCCACAATCACATCATAAATAGCTCCTTGAGTACAGCGAATTAATTTTGTTTCCGCTGCGGGGAGAGTTTGATAGTGCATTCCTCGTAATGTGCCTTTTTTATGATTAAAAGAAAGGTTACATTGGGCAACTGTTGGTTTTAACCCATGAGCGAGAAATTCATCAGCGCAAAAAGTCCGAGCAAAAAAACCACGAGAATCAGGCTTTTCTTCTAAGTCAATAATAAAAGCACCAGCGAGTTTAGTAGAGGTAAAAATCATGGTTATTTCGGAAGTTTTTTGAAGATAATAGAATGGTTTTGATTTTAGATAGCAAAATTCAGGAAATAAAACTGGCATGATCATGATTGATACCAATTAAGTAATTGGACAAAAATATTTACAGTCATTGCGAGCGAAGGGAAGCAATCACAACCCTTGGAATTGCTTCATTTCACTTCGTTCCATATGGCTAACGCCACGCAACGCTAACGCAATGACATTGTGTAATTAATTCTGTCTCACTACTTATTCTGACTCCTGAATTTCTGCATTTTAGGTTTATACCTTTAATCCTAATTGGGGATTTATTTTGGGAAAGGTATCATCATGATATTGTGTACAAAGTTCAGGTCGTTTAGGAGATTTAGCCGTGTATGTGAAAAATATAGTTGATCGTTCTTGGGTTCTCACAGTCCCATGATGTAAAATATTTCTCACATCTGCAAAAATCACAGTTCCAGCTTTACCAGGACATGATTTCCAAGCTGATTTAGGAATGACTTTCATCATTTTATCATCATGAATTCCCAAAAAATTAACCCGCCACAACTCATAATCAACTTGATAATTTTTAACTTGCTCTAAAGCATTAGTCGGTAGTCGAATATATTCAAATGGTCCATGTTCTTCAGTCACATCATTTAGATAGATAATGACTTTAATCATGCGTCTATCTTCAGAATCTTTATGCCATAGTAAAGTTTCCAATTGTTTTTCATTAGGAAAGTCTTTCCGTACATGAACACCATGAAAAGCGATAGGTAAACCTATATAATGCTCAATGATATTTTGTAAGCGGGATTCCATTCCCCAATTAAAAAATTCTGGTAAATCTGTAACGGTATAAATTTGTGGTAATTTGTATCCTGCATGAATATCTCTAGGATTTACCATCCTATCAGTACAACTATTAGCAGTAGCTAACATTGTAGCCGTAGATGAAAAACCTAAATTTTCCAAAGATGTGATATAAACACCTGATGTTTTTAGGGTATCAACAATCAATTGATCTTTTGCACTAATAGCAGGTAAATTTTTACCATGATGCCAAAGTGATACTCGATAATTCAACTCAGAACTTATAGTTGAAATTTTGTTCAGCATGACAGGAATTCCCTTCCTATGTAAACCTAATTAACTTGTTTAGATAACTCCGGTTTGGGAAAAGTATCATCCCAATATTGAGTACAAAGTCCCGGTCGTTTTGGTGGGTTAGCTGTGTAAACAAAAAATAGTGTTGATCGTAACTGTGTAAATTTCTGGTGAATTTTGGCATGAAGGATGATAATTAGACCTACCCATATTTGGTAAAAAACTATGAGCAGCATTCATCATAAGGACTCAAGAGTTGTTATGCAAATTCCTTCATTTTTAAGAGAATTGGCAATGATATAGCGGTATGCACTTGAGCGAAATACAGTCAGCTAATTGTAAAGCCTGTAGGGGCGCAGGGTCTGCGCCCTAGACTGTATTGCATCCTAGCGATAACCGCTATAGCATCATTTCCTGTTAAGACAGGCAAATTACCCTGATGCTGCCAAAGTTTCACTTGATAAGCTAACTCATCTTTTAAGACTGATATTTTTTCTGCAACTTTATTAATCACAATTCAAACACCTCCCAATCAAAAGTTATTTTTTCCAAACAATTGCTGATTTATCCCTTATAGTTTCTGACTTCTGAAGTCGTTGTTCTATCCATTTCTGTTTCTGCTACTTTAAATTCTCTCATTGGTATTAATTCCAATGCTGCCACACTAGCTAAACCTAAAAAAGGAACTACTGTCTTAATAGCCGATACAGGCCATCTTCTCATCGCTCCTAAAAAAACTTTCAGGTCTACTTCATGGTAGTTTTGTAAAAGCATCCGACAACAATATGCTTTAGAATAACCAACTTGCTCAAGTTTTAAAATCACTTCAGGGATATGTTGGTATTGCATTAAAAGTGCAGATTTCGGTTCTTTTTGCCAATAACTAACACCAACAATACATTCTAAATAGATATCTTTAGTCACAATTACTCTGCCATTAGCAGCACAATAACCGGCTAAATATGCTAAAGATATCCAATTATTACTAGCAGTTGGCCAAATTTGGAGAGCGCGTTTAATTAAATCAGCACGATATACTGTAGCAGTTAGAAAAATTACTGCTCCTACACTTTTAGTAAAACAATGTTCAAATATTGCTTTACCATCACCTTCACCATCTTCTGTATCGGCATCAAACCAGCGATTACCAACTATTTTTGGTGGATGTATTGGTTCACCAGTAATTTTGTTTCGACCAGAAAAATTCAGAAACAATAATGATAAATCATCAATATTTTTAATTTTATCCATCAGATAGGCAACTGCTCTTTCCTGAATTGGATCATCATCACCAATTGTCCAAACATACTTGGTTGTGGCAGAACTTAGGCAATGAAAAATATTTCGCATTACGCCTATGTTTTCAGGATTTTTATTGGATTTAAATGTGATGTTTGTGAGAATATTTTGCCATTTGCTAATAATAGATTGAGTATGATCTGTAGAACAGTTATCAGAAACTAAAATTTCACACTCTGATTCAAATCCTTGAATAGCTTGGGATAACCAAGTTAATTGTTTATCTAGTAACTCGGCTCGATTGTAAGTAGGAATAGCAATAGTTAGTAGTTTGCTCATAATTTTTGATGGTTAATAGAGAAGGATTTTATCTTTTATTTAATTACTTATTTGTGAGATATTTATTGCTGATTTTCTTTGATTAAAATTCATTTGATAGATGAATCTACCTACTAATTGCAAGTAGGTAATTATAATATTGGTGGCTAGAACTGGCCATCTTCTTAAAGCACCCAATAATATTTTCCAATCACTCAGGTTGAAAATATTTTCTAGAATCATTCCTTGACAAAATTTAGCAGAATATCCTAAACTTAATAATTTCAGATAAATCTCCGGGATGTAGACATATCGCATCATTAATGACCATCGAGGATTTTCTTCTAGGGAACTAGCGTGCATTGTACATTCCAAATAATTATCTTGAGTAACAATGATATTTCCATGAGCCGCACAAAATCCAGTCCAATATGCTTGGGATGCTAAATTTTTACATGAAGTAGTCCAGTTTTGCAAAGCTTGTTGCACAAGTTCGGTATTATAAATGGTAGCTGTCATGAATAGTACACCCCCAAAACTACCCTGTAAATACCTTTGAAATACAGGTTTACTATCAACAATGATTTCATCACTATCACTAGGAAACCAGTGTTCTACCAAAACTTTATTTGTATTTTTGTCTCGTCCACAACAGTTGAGAAACATCAGTGATAAACTGGGATTTCTTTTAATTGTAGTTACGACATAACCTAGAGTCCTTTCCTGAATTGGATCGTCATCACCCACCGTCCAAACATATTTACTACCAGCAGCTTGAAGACAAAAAGCAATGTTTGGCATTAACCCTATATTTTCCCGATTTCTATTCGCTATAAATACAGTATTACTAAAAGCAGTTTGCCATTTTTTCACAACTCCCGGTGTATTATCTGTTGAGCAATTATCAGAAATAATAATTTCACATTCTGATTCCCACCCTTTGATTGCTGTTGCTAACCAAGCCAGTTGTTTATCTAGTAAAGCAGCGCGATTGTATGTAGGAATAGCAATGGTTAGTAACTTTTGCATTATCTGTTAATTTAACTTGGTATAAATTTAAAATAGGCTTTTAAATCGAATATCTTGAATTAAGAAAATTCAATTTAATCCACCTTGATGCAATAATGTTTGGTTAAGGAAATGTAGAAATGTAGGTTGGGTTGACGCAAGGAAACCCAACAAAATTATTAATCATGTTGGGTTTTGCTGTCGCTCAACCCAACTTACAATATTTTCCGAATAAATTAATAGTTTTCCTGCTTGTTCCAGAAGAAATCTTTGTCAATTTGTTCTGTGCGAATTAGATACTCTAATTGTTTTAAGCGGGTGAATCCTCTAGACAAGAAAGTATCTTCATTCATATCAATTTGCTTGAACAAACTAAATAATTGTCCAGCACCAAGTTGAGCATTCCAATCACACTTAAATCCAGGTAGAATTGTGTTAATTTTTTCAAAAGATACTCGATAGCTGCGATTATCTGAACCATTAGTTCCAAAAGATAATTGACAACCGGGGAAAACATCAGCAACGATTTCCGCTATTTCTTTAACTCGATAATTATTTGCTGTATCGCCAACATTAAAGATTTGATTGTGAATAATATCTCTGGGTGCTTCCAAGGCACAAACAATGGCTTTACAAATATCTAAAGCGTGAACTAATGGCCGCCAAGGTGTACCATCACTGGTCATTTTAATTTCTTTTGTAGTCCAAGCTAACCCCGCCAAGTTGTTTAAAACAATATCAAAACGCATTCTGGGGGAAGCACCAAAAGCAGTAGCATTCCGCATGAAAGTAGGAGAAAAGTCATCATCAGCTAATGGTTGAACATCTCTTTCTACTAATGTTTTACATTCTGCGTAAGCTGTTTGGGGATTAACTGGTGATGATTCTGTAATATCACCTTCACTAGCCACACCGTAAACACTACAGGAGGACATATAAACAAAACGGCGGACACCTACTGATTTTGCCAAATTAGCTAGACGAACTGAACCTAAATGATTAATATCATAAGTAATGGTAGGAGATAATTGTCCAGTAGGATCATTAGATAATTCCGCCATGTGAACAATAGCTTCCACACCTTCTAAATCTTCGGGATTGATATCACGAATATCTTTATTTAGGGTTTTAGCTGTGACGTTAGTTCCATTATATAGCCAACCAACTTTATAAAAACCAGTATCAACACCAATAACTTCATGTCCTTTTTGCATTAATAAAGAAGGCAATAAAGAACCAAGATAACCTTCTGTGCCAGTTACTAAAACTTTCATGATTGTTAAAACTTTTGATGTGGAAAAATATGTTGTTGCTTGAAAAATCCGCAGATAAAATTCTCTTGTAGGGTGCGTCAGACTTGATTTGTTAGTAAAGTTAACAGATTTTTAGTATCTGACGCACCCTACTAACTTACTAAACTGTGCAAATGAGTAGGTTCTGGTATTTGCTTAACTATAGCTTTACCAATTTCTAAGGAAGAAGTTGCAGCGGGTGAAGGTGCATTGCAAACATGAATGGAATTCTCACCTGCAATGATTAAAAAGTCATCTACCAGAGAACCATTATTCATTAATGCTTGAGCGCGAACTCCTGCATGGGTGGGAATTACATCTTTTGCTTGAATTTCGGGAATGAGTTTTTGCAAACTTTTGACAAAGGCTGCTTTACTAAAGGAACGAATTATTTCTTGAATTCCTTCATCGGCGTGTTTTGCTGCTAGTTTCCAAAAGCCAGGATAGGTGATAACTTCGGCAAAATCTCTGAAGTCAAAGTCGGTCTTTTTGTAACCTTCACGTTTCAGACTTAAAACTGCATTGGGTCCTGCGTGGACAGTGTTATCAATCATCCGGGTGAAATGCACGCCGAGGAAGGGGAAATCTGGGTTAGGAACTGGGTAAATGAGAGTTTTCACCAAATAGCGTTTTTCGGGGGTAAGTTCGTAATATTCACCGCGAAAGGGAACGATCTTAGCTTCAGGATTAGCTTTACCTAATTTTGCAATGCGATCGCTATGCAATCCGGCACAATTGATCACAAATCGAGTTTCAAACCTGCCATTGTTAGTTTCTAATACCTGATTTCTACCACTGCGGACAATTTTTAAAACTTGGGTGTTGAGACGTAAATCTCCCCCTTGATTGCGAATTAATTCCGCATATTTTAAACAAACCTGTTTGTAATTGACAATTCCTGTGCTGAATACCTGAACTCCACCAACGCAACTAACATGAGGTTCAATTTCTTTAACTTCTTCTGGGCTAATTCTTTTAACAGGAATACCGTTTTCTAACCCGCGTGTGTAGAGATTTTCTAAGCGAGGTAATTCTTGTCGATTACTGGCAACAATTACTTTACCACAAACTTCATGATCAATATCATATTTCTGGCAAAATTCTACCATTGAACGGCTACCATCACGGGAAAATTTAGCCTTAAAGCTTCCCGGTTTATAGTAAATACCGGAATGAATGACACCGCTATTATTACCAGTTTGATGAAATGCCCATTCGCTCTCTTTTTCTAACACTAATATTTTAGCATGAGAATAACGCTCTCCTAAAGCCATTGCAGTGGAAAGTCCAACTATTCCCCCACCAATAATCGCAAAATCGTACATTAGTAATCTTTCCCCAATCCAATATCTAAAATCTCAACTCTCAAATCCAAAATTGCTATTACCAAACTTGCCAAGGAGCTTTACCACTTTTCCATAGATCCTCTAGATAGTTTTTATCTCTTAATGTGTCCATTGGTTGCCAAAAACCATCATGTTTGTAAGCCGCTAACTGTTCTAAATCAGCTAACTTTTCTAATGGTTCTTTCTCCCACACAGTTGAGGTATCAGCAATAAAATCAATTACTTGGGGTTCGAGAACAAAATAGCCCCCATTAATCCAAGCACCATCACCTTCAGGTTTTTCTTTAAAACTAGTTATTTTAGTTTGTTCCTGTCCTAGAGAAATTGCTCCAAATCTTCCTGCTGGTTGCACTGCGCTGAGTGTTGCTAATGTCTTTTGCTCTCGATGGAATTTAATTAATTCTGTAATATTGATATTACTTACACCATCACCATAGGTAAAGCAAAAGGTTTCATTCCCAATATGTTCACGAACTTGCTTTAAACGTCCGCCTGTCATTGTATTATCACCTGTATTTACTAAGGTGATGCGCCAGGGTTCAGCATATCCAGAATGGACATTCATTTGATTAAATCGCATATCAAATGTCACATCTGACATATGTAAAAAATAGTTAGCAAAGTATTCTTTAATGACATAACCTTTGTAACCGCAACAAATGATGAAATCATTAATACCATGAGCAGAGTAAGTTTTCATTATGTGCCAAAGAATTGGCTTACCACCAACTTCAACCATTGGTTTGGGTCTGATACTGGTTTCTTCACTTAACCTTGTACCCAGACCTCCTGCTAAAATTACTGCTTTCATGTAGTTACCTCAAAGATTTGCAGGTGGATGATAATTTCAACTAATGGAAATGAAGAGAATGCACAATGATGGTAAAGAAATTAAATAATTTTTTCTTTCTCTTTATTAGGTAGATAAACATAATTTAACTGTTATTTTCTAGAAAATCATAAAGAATAAGTAAATTAAGATATTTTATATGTAAAATATTTATAGTAAGAGTTCAGGAGAAAAAGAAGGAATAAAAGTCTTTTGGTGTTTGTCTTTTTTCGTGAATTTTGTGTCTCATTCAAGCCACATTTCACTATAAGAATTCAGGCGACTCGAAGTCACGGCTACACAGGCAAAACCCACACTTCGACAGGCTCAGTGACCACCTGCGTGGGTTTTAAATTTCCCTAGTTCGCGTAGGCGGACTTTGTTTGTATAGCCGTGTATCCCTGACGGGAGCCGGAGGCATCTTCCTAATCGCCAGCTTATTTCTGCAAAATTGGGATGCTCCCTAGTACCGCAAGGCGGAAGTCAAAAGTCAAAAGTCAAAAGTCAAAAGTCAAAATGAAGACAGTATAGGCTTTTGGAGGATTTAGAATGGTTGGTTTATTTACGCCGTTTTGTACTAGTAATTTTAATCACAAAAATAAAACCCCTAATTTCTTAATGAAGTCAGGAGTGAATTTTAACTATTATTTTTAACCGATTATTCACATTTTAGATGATTTTAATTCCTTATTTCTTATTCCCTCTTTCCTCTTCTTTCCTCTTCCTTCTTCTTCCTTCTTCTTACTCCTGATAGCGCAGCGTGGCGTTAGCCATACTCCTGAACTCCTGAACTCCTGACTCCTGACTCCTGAACTCCTGATAGCGCAGCGTGGCGTTAGCCATACTCCTGAACTCCTGACTCCCGACTCCTGACTCCTGATAGCGCAGCGTGGCGTTAGCCATACTCCTGACTCCTGACTCCTGACTCCTCCTAAATCAATTACTTTGTCCAGCGAGAATTGTGTTAGATAATAAACTATCACATTTATTAGCAACAACGATACAAATACTACTCAAAGACTGTTGATAATTATCCATATCATTTTGCTCCAAAGAAACTTTAGCGGCTGTTTCTAAATCCGCAACTGCTTGAACATGATTTTTGTCAGCTATACCTTCTCTATATTGTGCTAGTTCATAATAAGCCATCCCACGTTTTAGATAACCTTTAGCCAATCGGGGATTAAGTTTTAATGCTTCAGTAAAATCAGCGATCGCCTGTTTATATTCTGTGGCATAATTGGTGCTATATTGCGCCATTTGATAACGAACCAAACCCCGTTGAAAGTAAGCATCTATTTTAGCTGAATTGAGTTTAATGGCTTCAGTAAAATCAGCAATTGACCTTTGGTATTCTGGAAAAGAATTATTGATGTATTTAGTAATTTCAAATCTGACAATACCCCGTCTAACATAAGCTTCCGCATCAGTTTTATCTATATTGATGGCAGCATTAAAATCAGCGATCGCTTGTTTGTATTCCTTATCAGGATCACTACTATAGTCAGCCAGCATATAGTAAGCATTACCGCGACTTATATAGGCTTTAACCTCTTGAGGATTCAACTTCAAAGCTTGGTTATAATTAGTTAATGCAGC
The DNA here is from genome assembly GCF_009712065.1 of Aphanizomenon sp. UHCC 0183. Classification (NCBI taxonomy): domain Bacteria; kingdom Bacillati; phylum Cyanobacteriota; class Cyanophyceae; order Nostocales; family Aphanizomenonaceae; genus Aphanizomenon; species Aphanizomenon sp. UHCC 0183. Next base: position 46,046 of record NZ_VILC01000014.1, read on the forward strand.
CTCATAATTATTTAAATTATATTGGGCATTACCTAAATTTATATACCCTTTGGCAGATTGGGGATTCTTTTTAGTAGCTTCGGTGAAGTTGGCAACTGCTTCTTCATAATCTTTTTGATGATAAGCAGTATCACCGCGCTGGTAGTAATCCGCAAAAGAAAGACTTGGCAAATCAGCAGTTTGATTAGATGTACGAGACATCAAACTTTGTTGAGTGTAGGGATTTTGGGAAACAAAAGGACGGGTAAATTTAATCATTACATCCAAATAGCCCAAAAGACCCAATCCCATCACCCCACAAATCACACCATAGACCTTCCGATTTAATTTTTGACCAGCAGCAGGATGATAAAATTGCTGATTAGCTATAGGTTGCCAATGATATACCGGAGAATTTGGTGTTAATGGCTGAGTAATGCGGGGAGTAGGAATATAGCGACGTTTAGACTTAGGTTGGGCGCGTGGTTGTAGATGTTGTTTAGAAGCGATCGCCAGCAATGACGGAAATGGATCTCTCCCACCCAATCTTTTAGTCCGCTCACACCAAGGACACTTATCCAAATGATTATGATAAAGATGCTGAAGATTCACCTGACAAATCATCAGACTCTCCTCCACCGCAGTTAAAGCCGACAACCAAGTTTGAGCATTAGGGCGTAACAAAGGTTGATCATGACCATCCTCAAAACAACGCACAAATAAATCCCGCAAACTAGGATGAAGCAGATCCCAGCTAGGAGAAATAGGCGTTGGTAGATAGGGAACTTGTTTCTTTTGACTATAGGTAAAATGTCCAGAAAGAATCCTCCCTTGGTAGGTTGGAGGATCTATCGCCCCTTGAAATATCCCAGAAAATGGGTGAGTTCCTTCCATTAACAACTGAAAAATCAGCACAGCTAACCCAAACAAATCATGATGAATTTCTCGATCATAGTCCGCAAAAGTTTTATTCTGTAATTCTGGAGGCGTATATTCAGGCTTACCCACAGAACAACGATAAACAACATTCTGCAACGGTTCGGTCACTTGAAACGAGTCCGTATCCACCAACGTCACCAAAGCCGTATCACTCACCAGAATATTCGACTCATTCACATCACCAACACAGTATCGGCTGGCGTGCAAAGCCGAAAAAGTCGCAGCCAGATTCCGGGCAGTTCGCAACAAATATTGATAATTAAACAAAGGGCAATGTTGTCGGCGAATCCCTGGATTATAAAAATCCATAATTGGTCGCATTCCCCGAATCCTGGGCATCACAAAGCCAACGACCTTACCGCTACCATCAGCCGCTTGCAATAATTCCTGTGGCCAAGCAATAGAAATATGCCCTAAATTATCCGTCGGATTCACAGGAGGATTAGCAAGCATCGCCCGCAGTTTTTGGGCATAAGAGACAGTTGGTTTATGATATACTTTCGCTACCAAATTCTCATCCGATGGAACTGCATAGATACAAGCTTCACCACCATGTCCCACACTGACAGAGAGGTTGAGAATTTCCGGGTTAGGAAGATGACGTAGTACCTGCATGGCAGAATAAAGGTTATATGAGGTGATTAGAATCCGTCAAAAGTTCAGACACTCAAGAGTATGGCTAATACCATACTGTCTTTAATCCCTAATGACTATAAATTATGAGTTAATAAATGCAGCCAAAATTAAAGTTAAATCATCATCAGTCCGCTGAGTAATCTTATCAGAACTTAAAAACCGCATTAAATGTTCTTTTGCTAATATTTTATCTTCAGCATTCGCTACAAACTGAAATAAAGGAAAAAAGAAAGGTTTGTGAGGTTCACCAACAATCATATTCAAAGCTAACATTTGTAACCCATCAGTCAGAACACCCACATTAACAATCTCTTCCCGACATATTTCAAATTGTGCTGTCTCCAAAGCACCAGGAGACGTGAGAAAAGTTGTTTGATTGATATATTCGCCATTGCTAGGAATGGTTAACGCTATCAGATTACCCATACTATTTTTAGCCACAGCCAAACCATCCCCAACCTGCCCTACAGCCACAATTTCTGGTGTAGCAATCATCAGAATCAAGGTAGTTGCTAAATCATGAGGTTGATGATTACAAACATCCGCCTCAATTTCTATAGCTTTGCGGGCTACTAACATAGCGTCACTGAGCAAATAACGCAAAACACTATCATTAGCCAGAGAATCACTCGTCATCTCTTGGCGAGAAAGATGATCTATTGCCGTTTCCACCGCAATCATTGATCCCACCTTTCCTAGTTTAGCAGAACCCGCACCATCGGCCGCTGCTATCACCAACACATTATTAGCCAATAGCTGCCAATGGTGAGCATCCTGACAAAGTTGCTGGTTTTTTGAATGACTAGTCCCACATACAGAAGCAGCCACTACCCGCCATTGAGAAATCTGTTTTGATGTATTCATATAATTTGTTTTCCACAGCTAGTTCAGTTTAAATAACAAGCTGCAATTTTCATTAAACAGATCCCCAACCAATTGGTGGTAGTGCTACCTGTTCATCCACCTGAGAATGAGACACCGCTGACATACTAGCAGACAGCCAAACAAACATCTCAATGAAATTTAATCCCTTTAATTTCAGGGGACTTCGTACAGCGATTTGACTCAATCGGCTCATATTCGCATTCTCTACACCCACCGTAAAAAACGCCACTCGCTTATTAGACTCATCCCCTTGCAGTCTTTGGGCAGCTTGTTCAACAACATGATCTAGTTCACCCTGGGGTTCACCATCAGTAATCATAAACACCCAAGGACGATAATAAGCAATACCATTCGTGCGATATTGGGATTTGCGCTCTTGAATAATATCCAAGGCTTTATGAATAGCCGAACCCATAATTGTTAACCCCTGGGCTGTGAGAATCGGCGGGTTAAATTGATCAGCAGTTACAAAGTCCTGAACAACATTAACATTACTATCAAATGTAATAATTGCCACTTCTACCCTTCTGGATGCTAAGGAATTTTTAACCAGTTCATCCTTTAAACTCAACAAACCTTGATTTAAGGCTTCGATTCGTTCTCCTTGCATCGAACCAGAAGTATCTAGCAATAACACGCATGGACAACGGGGTTCGGGGTTTTCTGCAAATTCTACAACTTCGTCAAGATTGAATGTATCAATCATAACTTTTTGTGTTATGTTATAGTCCAAAGTCTTATTTTCCTTTTACTCAAAGTATATAGTTTCTGGTGCAGATTCTCCAGTTTGTTGAGTTGCAACCTACTGTAATAATCAATATATACATTTACCTCCATAAATTTTTAAAGATTCTATGTGGGATTTAGGTCTGTCCTTAGGTAAATCAATTCATTACTGTTAAATCCAGGAAAAGTAAGCAGATCCGGCTGAAAATTGATGAATTTAAATTACCAAAAAAGTCTCAGCATACTCAATAGTATCACTATATAAGTAGGTGGGCGTTAAAAATTGTCGTTGGGGCAAGGGAACAGGGAACTCTTAACTGGGAACAGGAAGAGAGTTTTGAGTGATTTTACTTTTCTTCACATACCTTTAAATTTTTCTGTTCACCTACTTAGTTAATCAAGATGAAATAGCGACAAAATATGACAAAACAGAGATTTTTTATCCAGACCAATGATAAAAAATCAACATAAAAAACTATAAAAACTGTTACATTCAACGGAGGAGGATAATGCTTAAAAGATGTTTTTCATTGATATTCATAATTTAACAACTTGTGATCATAACCATATTTCCAGGTGATATCATATTGCAGCCTGATATTTAATCTTTTCCCATACTATGTTGATGTATCCGCCCAAAAAATTGTAAAAACATGAAGAATACTGGCACATTTACCAAATTATCACCCCAAGGTTTATTAAGACAATTAAGCAATTGTTATGAAACTACCCGTTTGCAAGCACATAGTAACTCTGTATCTTGGTTGATATATATAGAACAAGGAAAAATTATCTATGGGACTCATTCCGTAGAACCCTTTGATAGATTAGAACGACAAATGCGTCGTCTCCATCCACAAATTCCTTTAGTTGATAATGAAGTGCGTGTACAAATGCGCTTGATATTTGAACCTGAAGATAATCATCATTTACCTAACCAAATTCCCGAATATGAAGCGATTAATTGGCTGGTTAATGAACAATATCTCCTTCTTGATCACGCAACATTACTGATTCAAGAATTAGTTAAAGAGGTAATTGAATCATTTCTCGTCATTAAAACAGGTGATTTTGAACTAACAGAACCACTAGAAAATTTTACCAAAATTTGTAAATTAGATATTAATGATATCATCGAAAAATGCCAAAACCAGTTACAAAATTGGCGGTATCTTGGTAGATACATATCTTCTCCTTATCAGCGTCCATATTTGTTAGTTAGTAGCAAGTTTCAGGATAAAAGATTACCACCACTCAAAGAAAATATCACCAATTGGATGAAGGGTTTTAGCTTGCGTCATCTAGCGATTATTATGAATCAGGATGAGTTGCAACTAGCTTTGAGTTTATACCCCTATATTGTTAAGGGTTCGATAGTATTACATGAACCAGATCCCCCATTTGATAAGTTACCAAAAACTTGTGGAAGTTCATTACTATTTTCTGAAGATAGCACAGAGTTAATTAGGGGTAAATTATTTGTTGCGGATGTAGCACTCAGTCAAGATGCTTCTTCAGAAACTCCAATCATTTCGCAGAATCATCTAGCGGTTCAACAGCTAGTACCAGATGTTGCTGATTTACCTCCAGAGGATTTTTCACCTGAAGTTGTTAATACTAACATAGAAGTTGATTCACAAAAAGTCAAAATCAATACGAAAATCACCCAAAAGACTTACAAAATTATTTCTGTAGATGATAGTCCTACAATTCTCAAAGAAATCAGTCGTTATTTGGAAGATGAGAATTTTACTTTGGTGACTATTAATGAACCTGTGAAGGCAGTAATGTCAATTATTAGACATAAGCCGGATCTAATTTTACTGGATTTAAATATGGCAGGAATTGACGGTTATGAACTGTGTAAAATTATCCGCAATAATTCCCTGTTTAAAACTATTCCCATTATTTTTGTGACTAGCAATAAGGGAATTATAGATAAAGTAAAAGCGAGATTTGTCGGTGCGTCTGGATACTTGACCAAGCCTTTTACCCGCGCTGAGTTGCTAAAAATGATCTTTATGCACTTAGCATAACTCAGAACGTAGGGGCGCAGGGCTTGCGCCCAGTCAGCAATTAGCAGTGGAGTTTTGAAACTGTTGGGTGTTTTTACGTCAATCCAACCTACTAGTCTGTCAACCCGAAAATGACGGGTGAAGGCAAGCAGGGGGAGAAAAGAGGCAGGGGGCAGGGGAGGGAAGAACTCAAGGGTTTTTAGCCTATTTTCTTATAAGTTTTTTAAATAGACTTTTTGTGCTATTATTATGGATATGATCTGCTTGTGCTGTTTTGGTTTTTTGACTTAGCTACAAGTTTGTATGCTGTTGGGTTTCCTTGTGTCAACCCAACCTACTATGAACTTAGTTGAAGCGGATAAGTTGCAATTTCTATGCTGCTTCTCTCAATGGGGTGGGTACAGACACTTCTGGAAACGGTAGGGAAAGCTGTTCGGGTGATGGTGATGGTGCTTCCTGTAACACAGTTACTTCAATATTTACACTGACTAAATAACTACCTGTATCTGCACCTACCGCTTCAGAAATTATTTTAGCTATATCTGGACGTTTTGCCGTTAAAGGATCACGGATAATACAACGATCCCATTCATGCTTGGCGGTGGGGTTAAGATTGAGAATATAATGCTTCATCATAGGTGTAGTCCTTAAAATCCCTATTCCATAAGTCTTTCCAGGTTTGAAGACTATTTTGATATAGTAGTACAAATTTACTATATTGCCAAGGGGACAATAAAAATCCACCCTGTTTGATTTTATACTCTAAACAGGGCGGCGGTAGATTTTGGATTATTTTACAATTACCAATCACCAATCACCAATCACCAATCACCAATCACCAATTACCAATTACCAATTACCCAATTATCTAACTTTCGGTTTCACAATCAGGAATACCTTCTCTAAATACTCGACTGGCTAAAATATCTACTGCTTCAATGGTAATTAAATCCTGTTTATTTAATTTTTTCCCACTACTTAATAAACGATTTGCTTGACGTAATCTTGCTCTATCTATAGCATTTCTGACACTGCGGGCATTAGCAAAATGAGCCATTGTTTTACGTTTAATTAAATATTCCCGAAAGGCTTTTTCGGCATCTGGGCTAAAACAATAGTTTTGTGCTTTGACTATAAATTGGGCAATAATCATCAAATTGTCAACGCTATAATCATTAAATTCGATGTGTAAACCAATGCGGGAATTCATGCCGGGGTTACTATGGAAAAAATGCTCCATTTGCGTTTTATAACCAGCGAGAATGACTACTATATCATCTCGTTGATTTTCCATAACTTGTATGAGGATTTCAATGGCTTCTAATAATAAGCCAAAATCACCAGGATGATCTGGACGATATAATGTATAGGCTTCATCTACTAATAAGACACCACCCATAGCATTATTTAAAACTTCTCTGGTTTTCGGTGCTGTTTGACCAATACCTTGACCTACTAAATCATCTCTGGTTACTAACATGACGGTTTCTCTACGTATATATTCTAAACGATAGAGAATTTCTGCCATTCGCATGGCTACTGTGGTTTACCCATGCCTGGATTGCCCAAAAATGTCATGTGTAGACTAGGCGCACCTGCATCCAATCCTAAGCTTTTACGAATACGATCAACTAGTAATAACGCTGCCATTTCTTTGATTTTGTTTTTGACGGACTTTAATCCGACTAACTCTTGATCTAATTTATCAAGAATCTCTTGAATCTGAGATTCCTGAAAAGCACCTTCTAAATCAATCCCTCTGTCGTCGTTGATGGCAATAACTGTCTCTGTTTCTAAAAGCTGTTCACTCATGACTATCACCTCTGGTAGTGCTTTTGATGATAGCTGTGAATAGGGAAATATAAAAGAATTTAATTCTAATGCTAATGATATATATTTTTTAATTATCAATTACTGAATGGAGTGATAAGGAAAATCTAATTGTAGAGATGATAAGTAGTGAGACAGAATTAATTACACAATGTCATTGCGTAAGCGTTGCATGGCGTTAGCCATAGTATGCCCATCCCACAAAATTGGGTAATTTATTTTTTGGTGTTCCCTTAATCCAAAAACTACTTAAACCATGCGATACCTTCGGTAAGCTTCGCTAACGCCAAACCTATGGAGAAAGACAAAGAGAGGTAGCAGCAAAACTAGGTAAGTCAGTCCGAACAGTACGCAGACTGGTTAAAAAATGGGAAGAACAGGGTTTAGGATATTGAGAGCGATCGCCTAGCTCATCGTAGATATTGCTTTTTGTTGTTCGAGAACAGGTAACTAGTGGTCTGTCAATATTAATTTTGTATGTTAATGAAGTTTGAAAGTATTGCTAACAAACGGTTATAAAATTTAATAACTCACAATTTCAAGCTTGACAGACTACTAGTTTTCGGTAGTTACCAATACTTGAAAGAAGGTATAGGGTGATCTTGTCTCAACAATTGTGTAGCTAACCGTAATTACATAATCAAATATGATACTATCGTACATTAGAACTACTTGCAGGACAACTAGTTGAAAAATTCTCAGTAATTTAGATAAAAACAAACTATAATTAGGCGATCTAAACTTATAAAAGTATATAGCACTGCTCCAATGCTAGAAGCAAAAAATACCCATCGTCCAGAAGAGAAAGTTAAACTTAACTTACAAGCAGAAAGAGAAAAATTAGTTGTTGAATTAGGATTGTAAAGTGGCTGGACAAAGACCTAGACAGGGTTGGATTTATTGGATTAATCCTTACAAGGTATCTCTTCGTTGCAAACTGGGTCATGTTCATATTTATAATTTAGATGAGCCAGGAGAAGTAGAATGTCAAACTTGTAGTGAAAATATTAATTCAAGTAGGGTTTTTAGAGGAACACATCCCTATATCATCTGGACAAGTGATCAATTTCAAGATGAATCTGGATATATAGCAACTTTTTCTGTGATTCCTCTGACTTCACAAACAACATTTAATGGTTTACCAACCACCTATCCAATTAACTTTAAAAATATAATTTTATTAAATAGAATTGTACTTGAATATCAATTCATGGAAAACCTTACGGTGGTTACTTTTTACTAGAAAATAGTAAGCGATTATCTACAATCAGCTACGCTAACGCTCTCAATATCCTAAATTTTCTTCTGACGTTTGACCATCTCCCCAAACGGCAAAAAACACCGATGACATCAACCATCAACCCACAACGCCGGAATTTTAAACCTAGCGCCGCAATTAGGAAACTCAGACAGCAAACTTAAATACTATGTGTTGTGCGATCGCGCCTGTTCATCTAAAAATATCAACAGCAATCAAACTCAATAACTACTCAAGGGGGAACGGTTCAACTCATCCTTATAAAATTGCCAATTGGGCATAAATTTATTCATTAAAGCCACAAATCGCTCTCCATGATTGCGTTCTAACAAATGCACCATTTCATGAACCACAACATATTCTAAGCAGTGTTCCCTAGTAGGGAAGGGGGGACAAGAGAAGAAGGGGGGACAGGAGAAGAAGGGGGGGAATTTAAAGCCTCTCTCTGTGTGGGGGAGAGGTTTGGAGAGGGGTTTTCATTTTCTTCTTTCCAGGTGAGATAATATTTTTCTGAGGTGTCAAGTAATAGCTTCACTGGAGTGCTTCCCATGTGGTAGCAGGGATTACTGGAGCAATCACGTCTCCCAATATTTCACCGCTACCCTTCATTACTCCAAATGCTGGGTGTTGGGGTTGAAGAGTGGCAGGATAAATAATCACTAAGGGTTCTCCGTCATGGGTGACGGTTAAGGGTGTTTTGGTGCGTTGTATTTCTGTAAATATTTGTTGGAGTGTTTTGGGTAATTCGCTGGTAGTAATGTGTTCCATAGTAAGGTTTAGCTCTTGTTCTTGCTTCTATTTTATAACATTGGCGTTAATTAAGAACTACTAATTAGTCTCATTTTGCCGGTGAGAAGTTCTTGCATCATCCCCTGTTTTATGGCTTTGTGTTTATCGCGTTTTTATTCTAATGCAGCGATTTCTGCGTCCATGTCGCTGAGGATTTGCGCGATCGCTTTTTGTTCTTCTAAGGTAGGAGGTACTAATATAGGTGCATTTCTAATTGATTTGAGCGATAAATTTCGTATTGTAGAACCTGTCAATTCATCTTCAAAATAACAGTTAGTAGCATAAGTTTGTAAGATATAAAAAATATATGGCTTTGAAATAAAATTCTTAATATTGATATATGCAGCACTTTTTCCCAATATCACATTTTCACTGTTAAAAAAAGCAATATTTCCTATTGTTCCATTAATAGAAATTAAGATGGTTGTACTACCTAGATTTTTCTTGTATTTACGGTACTCTTCTTCACTAACACACTTTGTATTTTCAGTAAGTAGGTTGGCGTTGAAAATTGTCGTTATGGCAAGGCAAAAGGCAATACTTCGACTTCGCTCAGTAACCAGAGGCAAGAGGCAAGAGTGAAGAGGGTTTGGGCGATTTTACGTTTCTTTACACAGTTTGGTTTTATTGTGTTCACCCTTTGTGCTGCTTGTTATGTGGAGTCGCCTTGTCATCGGATTGAGTGGCAGTTTAAGGTGACTCAGGGGTGTCAGCATCATAGTTTAAGTTTGCTGTCTGAGTGTCCTAATTGTGGGGCTAGGTTTAAAGTTCCGGCGTTGTGGGTTGATGGTTGGTGTCATCGGTGTTTTTTGCCGTTTGGGGAGATGATAGAACATCAGAAGAGAATTTAAGATATTGAGAGCGATCGCCTATACTCGTGCTAACTGTGATCGCATTTTGTATACAATAATGATTCGTTATTTCCTCGGTGCAGCATAGTCTATAACCAGCAGCTATGCCCACTTTTTGAATTTCTCAAATGGTGCAAAATTCGGCAATGTGGTTTGATTGTTTGATTGTTTGTTCTACAGCTATTTTTGACATTCTGAAATTTAAAAATATTTATTGAATGATATGGGTACTGAATAAAAGTCAATACTAAAAATAGCAATTTACTTGCTTGCATCTTTAATTAATTCTGTGATTTTTTCAATAATATTTTGAGCTATTTTCAACGAAAATTTCATATCTTTCTCTAAAGTATATATATAGTGTCATCATAATCTGCTTTATTTCTAGATTGCCTAAGCCGACCTAAATCATTTCCTATTTCTATCATTTTTTTATTTTTTGATTTATTGTATCTAAATTCATCTGCCACAAATTGGTGTTCATTGGTATCACCAGTTCTGGCTTTTGACAATCTTGGCTCATGTAAAACATCTCGTAAATAATTTCTAGCTATACAAAAGGCAGCATAATAGGCTCTACTTATAGATGAACGTAGTTTTGCTTCAGATATTCTGGGTTTAGAATCTGTTTCTGAATCACTAGAAATGGTAGAAGTTATATCAGCTAGTTCTTTTGCTAGTTCAAGATATTCAGCCCAATTAAATTTCATCAAAACTAATATTAATTTCTAAATCATTACCGAACTTAAAAGAGACATCTAACCACCAAATGTTATCTAGCATTTTTAATTTATCAAATGCTTCATCTACATCAAGGTTGGTGTGAATATCAATAATTAATTTTTGCCAACCAATAATTTCTGGATCATAGGCAACCCTCAGCACATTTTTTTCATTATTAAAAATATTTTTGATTTGTTCATGAGCTTCTACTAATAAATGAATTAAATTTGTTTTTTCATGGAAATACTTCAATATTTCTCCTGGATTAATCAAAGTGTATAGACTTTTAATTTCACTGAAAAAATTAAAATTACTTAATAAAGCAAAAGAACTATTATTAATTACGTGATTAGATATGTCTGTTGAAAAATAAGAACCTGCTAATAAGTTAGTTTGTATGCTTTCTATGGAAGGATTTGTACGGTGTTCATTCTGATTTTTGTCTCTATATAACAAACAAGCAGCTAACTCTACGGTTTCATTTTCTATATCCCAGTATATTGGAGATGGATTAAGTTTTAATTTATTGTTTGTAGATAGACCAGGTGAGAAATGACTTTGAACATTTCTCTCTAATGCCTTTAATTTATTTCTCCTATTATCAATTTGAAAAGTACCATTGTTAGTCATTATTCAAAACTCCTTAATAAATCACCATCAACTAATGTGAAAAACCAATTATGACAAACTGAGTGAGCATTTTCCAGCCATTTATCTAATTTGGCAGGAATTTCCGGTAAATCAGGTGCAATTGATTGAATGGTAATTTCCCATATTAAAGCATCACTGGGTAAATTTGTTTGATCATCCAACTTTTGCCCTTTAACAATTCTGAAATTTACAATTCCTTTAGGATTTTCAGAGTTAAAGGCAAATTGTAAATCTAATTGTATGGGATTATTTTTTACTAATGTCTTCTCGAAAAGTAAAGGATTCAAATTTAATTCTATTTTCATTTTATTTTTTAAAAATTCATAAAATTCATTTTCTTTTAAGTTTAAATCTATAGCATCAATATATTTTAATATGAGATGACGTGGACGAAATTTATCTTTACTTGGATGTACTATATATAAATTATCTACAACTTCAATGATTCGTTTTTTGAAATCTTGCCAAACATAATTTTCTGTATCATTAACTGTTAAAACTCCATTACCTAATTGTACTAGAGGCCAACCTTTATTACTCTTGAGTCTATGTTTAATAATACCTTCTGCCATTTGCTCAGGAATAGAAGCAAAGGGCAATTGTTCATATACGGGATAATTCTCATTTATTCTGTCAAATAATCTGCCAAGTATTAATTGAGTATTAGGATCACCACCTATTAATTGTGGTTGTTCTACATACCATCTAATCTCAAATATTGCCTCGACAAGAGGTTTGTTTGTTAAGTTTTCTAGGGTCATTTTTAAACTATGGTTTCTTACACTCTTTTATCTTAACTCACAAAGCTAATTATCTTGCATATTTTATTAACCATATTATATACACAGCAAAATTTATATCGTGAAACTAAAAATTGCCAATAGTAAGGTTTTGTTATAACATAATTAGTATTGACGATAAGCATATATACGCTTTTGTATTCCCTATGCTGCCTGGTCATAATCATTATCGAACAGGGTATTGGCTAACCATGTTTTAAAGTCATTATCATCCGTAAACTTACGATAGGCTTGTTCATGATCAAAAATAAACTCCTGAAACTTATCACTCATGGTTTATAGCTTAGGGCAACGTCAACTCAGACAATCCTTAAAACTTACTAATTCTCACCTCCCTAATCAAAAAGGTCAACCCACTGCTCGACCTACTTTAAGATGGATTCTTCAATGTTTCCAGTCAGTTCATTTAGTATTTGTCGATGGGATTAAATCTTCAATTCAACTCACAGATAGACAAAAACTGATTTTACAGTTCCTTTGTCCATCTTGTCACCGATATTATTTTTTGTCTGAAATTACCTGCTGAATGTGGGTTATAAAATACATAACCAGTTACTCTAGGAAGTTGTTGCGCTATGGCATTTTGTCCAAAACTGCCTTCTTCCAGTCGCTTATGAAGTTCAAGTACCTTATCTTTACTTGGTTCTAATAAGCAATCCAAACGCCTTAGTACCGTCATGGGCAGAATGACATCTCGGTACTTACCGCGTACATAGACATCTCTCAATACATCGTCGGCAATACCCCAAATAAAATTAACAATAGCGTTGTGTGTCGTGTAAGTAGGTAAACAAAATAAAAATGAGGGGTATTGCATTTTTTAAAATGGCTGAAACTCAATCAGAATCTCGCATTGAGACAACTTTACATACCGTTATATACCTTTAAATTTTTCTGTTTACCTACTTAGTTCATATTGCCAGTACAGTAGGCGATCGCATCCTGATAGTTGTAACAGTTTAAAGTACAGTGTATCTGCTTTATATTGAGAGTCTTAGTTTTTTCCTAGCTTCAGAGCTAAATTTTGATAGATTACATCTAACCACACCGGAATCACAGCTTTACCTTCATCTAGGGATGCGATCGCTCTTTTCCTGTCAAATTCTACCAAAGAAAGCGAATCATCCTGTGATAACAACAACATAAACCGCCTCCCCTGACCAGAAATAAACAACTCCGGTTCTTGTTCCTTCAGTTGTTTCAGCGTTTCACAGGCAATATCAAAACTTATCCCCGTAGACAGCCAATATACCAAAGCAGCCAGTTCCAGCAGATTAGACCTGGAGTAATAAATACTGCGTCTTCCGTATCACCAATCACAGGCACAACAATCCCCTTCTCTCGCCAATACTGGATCTGGCGGATAGTACAACCTGTAATTTGAGCCGCTTCCTTACTTGTAAAAAATGTTTCTTGCATAAAAAACATTTTACAGAAAACCAACACAATACAAATATGTTAGTATTAGACAAATATGTTTATTACTAAGGTGAATTGAAAGGAGTGCTGCGATCGCACACAACATTGGTTATGTGTATTACCTGGAGCTAAAACTTAAGGACAATTAATCTGTCAAAACCAGTTCATAGAAAAAAATAAGTCAAAGTGACAAATAATTTGGCAAGTGACAAATGTACATAAATGGAGAATAGGAGACTCGAACCCCTGACCTCTGCGGTGCGATCGCAGCACTCTACCAACTGAGCTAATTCCCCTTAGTCGTGCTTAAGTCAAAAACTTCAACACACACCCCATATCTTAACACTCAGGCAGGACAGATTTCACATCTTTTTCCAAAAAAACTTCCTGTACCTGCTGCAAATCCAAATCAATCAGATAATCAATCGTCCAATTAGCTTGACGGTGTAGCATCTGGAAGGGATAAGTATTTGCTACTCCCACCACTTGCATTTGGGCGCATTTAGCAGCTTGAATACCTGCGGGAGTATTTTCAATCACTAAACATTCATCAGGTTGTAAGTTTAATTCTGGATATGCCTGATTTAAGCGATAAACCGCCAGCAAATAGCCTTCCGGGTTAGGTTTATTGCTGCTGATATCATGCCCCGACACAATCACAGAAAAGTATTCAGCTAATTTAGCAGATGTTAATACAAATTCTATTTCCGAGGATAAAGCATCACTAACTAACGCCATTTTGAGATGACGGGAACGAATCTGAAAAATCACATCTTCAATTCCCGAATACAAAGGCAATTCTTCCAGCTTCTCCAATTCCAGCACATAAGCTTGAGCTTTGCGGGTAAGTAACTGCATCATATAAGCTTCCGTCACCACCCTCCCGCGACTTTTTAACAGATTTTGCAGATACGCGCGAGAGCCTATCCCTAAAAAATCTTCACGTTCTTTTACCCGTTGAGGTTGAAGATTTTCCTGTACAAGAATCTCATCTATCAATTGGATATGAATTGATCCATCTTTAATAATGACACCATTAAAATCAAATAAAACTGCCTTTAAACTCATAGTGCAAACTGGAAACAATCCTCCAGATTATCAGAGTAAATTACCGGAATACATTTAAGATTAACCCATTTTTGAAGATATACAAGAGTCAGATCCCCGACTTCTTCAAGAAGTCGGGGATCTTGTTTTGCTCTTGATTACGGATTTCTGTGCTGGGACCTGTTTATTTTTTGTAATCACGATATTCCACAACCTTGTAAAATTACGTTTACTTGTAATTATACCCAAAATGGACGCATCCTCAAATTCAACTTAACGTAAAACCCATAGCCCGCCTGGGAATGAATTCATCTCGTTCCCAGTCTCTGACTGGGAATGAATTCTAGAAGGCTCTGCCTTCAATGATATTAGAGGCAGAGCCTCATCAACTGCATTCCTAGTCAGAGACTAGGAACGAGATAACGAGATAAGATATCGGTTAACAAAGTGATAATTCATATAGGACTCCGGTTTGATTCCTGATAGCGTTCACGTAGTGTGCCGAAGGCATAGCGTGGCATTAGCCATATGGAACGAAGTGAAATGAAGCAATTCCAAGGGTTGTGATTGCTTCCCTTCGCTCGCAATGACTGTAAATATTTTTGTCTAATTACTTAGTAGGGGCGGGGAAATCCCACCCTAAATCATATTGCTTTATTTTGCAGGTAAATCTGGTACTTCTCCAGCGCTCACCATTGCCCGATAAAGTAAAGCACAAACATCGGCTCTAGTGGCAACTTTTTTAGAATTTAGCAATTTCTTATTGGGATAATTAGTAATTACATTATTTTCTGTTAAAGCGGCGATAAAATTCCGATGTTCGTTTCTAATACTAGAAGCATCACTATAAACAGCAAGGATATTTTCTGTTGAACCAGTAAATTTATAATTCAATCCTTTGGCTAAAGTTATTAAAACATCTAGGCGATTCAGCTTTTGTGTGGGGTTAAAGTTTTTGCTGTTGAGAATAGTAAAAAAGCCCATTTCATAAGTTTCTCGAATCGCATCATAAGCCCAATATCGCTTAGGAACATCTTTAAAATTAATTGCTTCTCGAACTTTACTTTTAATAAAAACTTTTTGCAATAATGCTGCTAATTCGGCACGAGTTACTGGTGCATTGGGACGGAAAGTACCATCTGGAAATCCACCAATTACTTCCATTGCAGCCAATTCAGAAATATATTCTTTAGCCCAATAGTTTTTGGAGATATCAGAAAATGAGACTTGAATACCCTTACCTACACCTATTGTCCGATATTCACTTAATAATTTGCCCAGTTCAAAACTGGAGTTGTCCTGAATTGGAGTCAACTTTACCAAACTACCAGGATTAGCAGTTAAGGCTTTTGCTAAGTTAGAATCAAAGGCATTGACAGATTTACCTGCTACAGCAAAATCACCTTCGCTAAAGGAGGTAGGATAAACTCCAGTGGTGGCAACTTTGGCAAATCCAGCGGCTTGATATTGGACAATATTAATCTTTTCCGAACTATTCAAGAAAGTAACTTTTTGGTTATTAACTTCCGTGAAATAATCGTAGGCATTGGTATTATCAACAATGCTATCATTATTGGCATCAAAACCATAAAAGGTGCGGACTACTTTGTTTTCTGTGGGATTAGCAGATAAAATCAGGTTAACCGCAGTATTTTCCGGCAAACAAACAAATTCACTGTAACCAATAAAGCGATTACTGGTATCATACAAGCGGATTACAATGCGATCGCCTAATTTAAATCCTTTAACAAACTTAGCCTTTTGCTTAATCTTATATTTATAATCACCTAAAAACCTTTCTTGCCGATATTTATTACCATATTTACTCTTAATAGAAATCCGAGCAATTACTTCTTTGATTGTCCCCCCAGGTTGCCATATATAAAGCGTGAATGCTGATTTCTTCTCTGGTGAAAAACTCGTACCAAGGGGAATGTCAATTCCTCTACTGTCAGATTGACCTACTAGAAGTCGTGTTTGCGGAGAATTACTAAATTTTGATGCAACTGGGGAAGAAAGTCTTGATACTGCTAATGCCGAAGATATTGGCGATAATGCAACAACAGAAACGGCTGTAACAACCAGCTTACTCCAACTTAAGTTAATGGGATTCATAGTATTTATCTCACACCTGGCCAATGGACCTAATGTTCTCTAGCTCAAAAACTTCTGATGCTAGTGAACCGTACTGGTAACACAGGGCATTTTATATTACTTTTGTCAAAGAAGCAAAAAGGAGACAATTATCCATTATCAGTCTCAACGTGAATAAGCTGTTACACACGGCGGAATTTACAGAATAAATGTAATTATTAACACAGTTTAATTTTATGGATTTTGCGTAGGTAACGGTAGAAAAACAGCAGGTGAAAGATGAAAAAACTCTGCTAACTCTTGGATATGACTGACAGTGAGTTGGCTTTTTTCTGTTAAGATATCTGACACCATAGATTCTGTCTTAAATACAGGAATCAAATCTTTTTGATGAAAGCCATATTCTTCCATAAGAGGTTGTTTGAAAAGTATCAGATGAAACCCATAATCTCCAAAAACCTAACCCCCCTGCCCCCCTTCCCTACCAGGGAATGGGGTTTTCAAAGCCTCTCCCCGCGTCGGGGAGAGGTTTGGAGAGGGGTCAATTTATACATTCAAAACTTTTCAAACACCCTCTAAGAGCTTTGAGTAGTTCTATTCCATAAATATCAGAAACAGGTTCTTTTGTTTGCTCGTATTCATAAACTAAAGTACCGAGTAAATCAAGATAGTCTTGCTCATCTGGTGTTAATGGAGTATTCTCTAATAGAGAATCAATTACATTTTGAGTAGCAAGTAGTTCCTCATCAGATTTGATAGGTCTAGGAGGAAAAGTTTGTAATAAATTAATGTAGCTTGGTGCTTTATCTGAGGTCTTAATCATAATTTTTACCTTAACACCCGTTGACGCTTTTACCAATAGCTCAGACATTTAGCACTTGTCAACCACTTCTCAACCACTTCTCCAATTTTTCTTAAAGTGCTTGTGCTATAAGGTTTTACAATTAAAATTGCTTTTAAAAAATAAATCTTACAAAAATAAATTTTATATTTTCTTAATAATTGTCCCATCTTGCAATCCAAAATACCAAAAATCTCACGCCCAAACACAAAAACCCTCTCCGCGCCTCTGTGCCTGGAGCGTGAGATAATATCCTAAGGAACGCAAATTTAATAACCTGCAATTCTCTTACAACCACCGAGCCGCATCCTTAGCGTGGTAAGTCAAAATCAAATCAGCACCAGCCCGTTTAAAGCCAGTCAAAGTTTCCATCACAACACGCTGCTCATCAATCCAGCCATTTAAAGCCGCAGCCTTCACCATCGCATACTCACCAGAGACATTGTAAGCCGCCACAGGTAAATTAGTAGCTTCCTTAACGCGCCAGATAATATCCATATATGCCAAAGCTGGTTTAACCATCAGCATATCAGCGCCTTCAGCAATATCCAACTGAATTTCTTTCAGGGCTTCGCGGGCGTTACCGGGGTCCATTTGGTAAGTGCGTCTATCTCCGAATTGTGGCGTTGAGTCCGCTGCATCCCTAAATGGTCCATAATAAGCTGAAGCATATTTAGCAGCATAAGACATAATGGGGATATCTTCAAATCCCGCCTCATCCAAACCTGCGCGAATTGCTTGAACAAAACCATCCATCATCCCCGAAGGTGCGATAATATCTGCACCTGCTTGAGCTTGAGAAACTGCGGTTTTCTTTAATAATTCTAAAGTTGGGTCATTTAATACTCTACCTGTTAAATCACCAACTTGTAAATAACCACAATGACCATGACTTGTATACTCACATAAACAAGTATCAGCCATGACAATTAAATCAGGAACGGCATTTTTAACTGCGGTTGCTGCTTTTTGAACAATGCCACAATCATGCCATGCTCCGGTAGCATCTATGTCTTTATCTGCCGGAATTCCAAATAAGATAATTGCCGGAATTCCTAAGTCATAAACTTCCTTAGCTTCTTCAACAATCTTATCTACTGAAAGTTGATAAACACCGGGCATAGATTTGACTTCCTTGGCAATACCTTCTCCTGGTACTGCAAATAATGGATAAATCAAATCGTTAGTAGTTAAAACAGTTTCACGTACCATACGGCGTAATTGGGTATGACTACGCAGACGACGAGGGCGATGTATAGGAAACATAAATTTTGTTCAGGCAAAACAATAAGATGGACACAGAATAAAGCGTCACAAAAGCAAGTTTCTAGCTGGCTCTATTCAGACAAACTACAAGCAGTGCTTTAACTGTCTTTTGCCCTGCTGTTGATGAAGCTGTGGGGCAATTTTATATTTTACAACTTGATAGACATTTGCTTATAACAAATTTGCAAAAAACAATCTTAAAAAATCATGCAATTAATTTTGGTAAGTTGTTTAATCAAAAGTCTATGATTAATTAAATTACCATATTTTCCCTGATTTGATCTAAAGAACTCGAAAAATAAACGGATAACGGCAAGGTTGATTAGGATCACTAAAAACGCCAATTAGCGCCCAAATTGTCAATCCCCAGTGGAGGATATAACCTAAACCTGCGAGTGGAAACAAGATGAATAATGGTAAAATCAACCAACCAAAGAGAAAAAACAATGCCCCCAGAATTGCTCCATATAACCAAACGTTAAAATGGAAATTGATAGATTCCTTGGCATTGTCTTTAACAACAGGATCATCTGATACAAATAGTATGGCTATAGGTAAACCAATGGAGACAATGGTGGTGCTAAAAAAAATTGCTCCATGACACAATGCTGATAATAATTTACGTTTATCGCTGTCGTACATTGTTTGCTCCTATTCAATTCTAGTTAATTATTATATCAAACATGAGTGCCGCAAGCATCGCACATTCCCTCAACTGTCACTTCATACCGTTCTACTTTTAACCCCTGTCGCAGTTGACTGACATCAATATTCGGGAAAGTATTCCAGTTGATATCTTCAATCGCGCCACAGCAGTTACAGCGGAAATGATGGTGGGGGGCAACGTTAGCATCATAACGAGATACACCTTCCTGTAATAGCACTTCTCGCACCAAACCCGCCTCTCGCAGTGCCTGGAGTGCCGCATATACGGTAGCTTGGGAGGAAGTAGGTGCTTCTTGATTCAAGTCCCTCAGAATTTGATCAACTGTCGGGTGATCTTCTCTGGCTAATAGGTTGGCATAAACGCCAAATCTTTGGGGGGTGACTCGCAACCCTCTATTTTTAAGGGTTTTGATAATATCATTAGCTTTTTGCTGCATAGGATTTACTGAGCTATATAAAAATATAATTCTCCATTATAACGTTCATTTTTTAAGAACTGATATTTTTTAATAAATACATTATAAAATAAGTATTTATGACTATTGACTAATTCCTAAATCAGAATTACTCTGATTTGTGAGATAAGCTACTGATGCCCTTGATGCCCTAAGCAAAAGCAGCAACACGAGTTAAAATCTTCCATCTAAAAAAAAGGTATTTATGACTGCTATTACTCACGTTCCAAATGTAGTATTCAAGACTCGTGTGCGGGATGAATCTATCGGTGGACCAAATCCTTACACATGGAAAGATGTCACCACACAAGAAATTTTCGACGGTAAGAAAGTAGTATTATTTGCGCTTCCTGGTGCTTTCACTCCTACCTGTTCTTCTACTCATTTGCCTCGCTATGAAGAACTGTTTGAGGAATTCAAAGCGCAAGGTGTTGATCAAATCATTTGTTTGTCAGTTAATGACGCATTTGTAATGTTCCAATGGGGCAAACAACAAGGCGCTAAAAATGTTTTCTTGTTACCAGATGGTAGTGGAGAATTTAGCCGCAAAATGGGAATGTTAGTTGATAAATCTAACATCGGTTTTGGAATGCGTTCTTGGCGTTATGCAATGGTTGTTAATAACTGCGAAATTGAAAAAATGTTCATTGAACCAGGTTTTGAAGATAACTGTGGTAGTGATCCTTTTGAAGTATCTGATGCTGATACCGTTCTTGCTTACCTCAAAGGTGTAGAACGTCCTGCTGCGGTTGCACCTCGGTTAGCATTTGTTGGTTAATTACTAAAGCTAGAAAGAAACTTCCACCTTTTGATAGAGGTAGATAGTTTTTAATTCATCTAGGAGGATGTTTGAAAAGTGGTATTCCGTAATTTTCATCACATTGCTACCCCCCTTTCCCCTTGTAAAGGGGGGAAACAATAAAAATCCAGTTCCCTCCCCTTTACAAGGGGAGGGTTAGGGTGGGGTAAAAAATAGTTGATACATCAACCATAACTTTTCAAACACCCTCTAAGGCAAGGGAAGTTACTTTTATGAAACTTCCTTTGCTTTTTTTGTTTCCATAGACAAAATAATCTTATTTCTGTCTAATAAATTAGTTTCAAATCATTTATTTTGTCAGATACTATTCCAGAATATAAGAGCAGGATAAATTTATAGCCTGATTCCATGCAAATGGAGTATTCAAGGAGGTGAATTAATAGTGAAAATCACAATTTCTGAATTAGAACTGAGGATTTCAGAACCGATTCTGGATGAACTAACACCTTGGGAAATGAAGACGCTTAAAGGCGGTTATGTGATGAGAAAAGACAGAATAAATCCGCCAATAACCACCAATACAACTGATATTTCCACACTATTGAAGGAACTAGACAGTAGTATGGAACAGTGGAAAATTAGTCTCAAAGATACAACAGATAGTTTGATAAACAGGTTTGATTTTTAATATCTGCTGTGAAAAAATTCAATATTTTCCTGATTTTCGTGTGTTTTCAGATTTAGTAACCTGAAGATACACGATTTTTTATGGAGGTTAATTCCATAATTTGCAGTTTTTATAAAAGACAGAATTCAGATATTTGTGTCTTTTTTACTAGGTTCAAAGCCTTGATTTTTCTATTTTTTATGAATAAAAATAGGAGTAACGGTTAAGGAAACACCAACTTAACCGACTCACAAATTCTAACTTACAAAAACAAATCTTTTTGGAGGAAATTATGGCAACTATTACCCTTTCTCAACTAAATACAACTGGTTCTGAATTATTTGCAGATTCTGAAAGCTATCTTAATGAATTGAATGATGCAGCTTCCGTATCAATCAATGGTGGTGGTAGCGATTTCAGCGGTTTTAGTGCTTATGGTGACTTTGGTGTTAAATATCTAGAATTCTTAGTTGATGGCTATGCGATCGCTAGTATTAAGCATATCGCTAAATCCTTCAGCAATGATTCTCACTCTGGTGGCTACGGACACTAATTACTTGGCTTTGTAGTTGACTACAAAGCCGATATAACTATCCAGGAGTAAAAGTAAAAACTAATCTATGTTACTTACATGAGATTGATTACTAATAATTCTGGATAGTTAATAAAATTGCAATACACAAAAATCGAATCTTTCTAGAGGTAAGAAATGGCAAACATTAGGATTTCTAATCTAGAAAATACTGATGAAAAAAAGTTTATTATTAATTTAAGTAATCTGGACGCAGTATCTGTATTTGGAGGTGAATATAATAATGCTAATCAAATACTTAATTATGGCATTAAGGCTCTAGAATTTGTCTTAGTAATTTATGCTATAGATGCCATTTCACTATTAACGAAGACATTTAGAAAATAAATAATTTTCAACCTATCAAGTTAATAATTTTACTAAACCTGAAATTAACTGAGCAATAACAATTTTACACACATATATTATTATCATTTGAAATCATGCCATTCCTAATTAGTTTTGCAAATGTTTTCAATTACCTTGTTGAAAACAAAATTTGTCAGCCACAAGAGGAGTCACTAAGTAAAATCGAATTAAAATCTGCTAAAAACTTTAACCTATTAATCACTTTATCAGATGGTCGTCAACTATTAGTAAAACAAGAGCGTTATGATCGAAATGGTAAGACTTTAGGTGAATTTATAGATGAGTGGAGAATTCATGATTTTTGGCAAAAATTCCCAGAAATAAATCATTTACGGTCATCTTTATCAGAAGTAATTCATTTTGATTTAGAAGACTCTATCATTGTTTTTAACTATCTAAATCAATATCAAGACTTAGCTGAATTTTACGCCAAAGATCAGGAATTTCCGGAGGAAATTGCTCAGGTAGTTGGAACAACTATTGCAGCTATTCATCGCATGACAATAGACAATAATAACTATCAAAAGTTCTTTGAAAATTCTTTAAAATCTCAAAATATTAACAAAGGATTAGATAGAATTACACCAGAAATATTTGGTCAACTTCCGGCTGATGGTTTAAAGTTTTTTACTCTCTATCAACGTTACGATAATTTAGGAAAAGCAATTACACAATTAAATCAGGCTTTTACTCCTGCTTGTCTCACCCATAATGATCTCAAACTTAATAATATTCTTGTATCTTTGAACTGGGAAACAGAAATAGAAGATAAATTACCTGAAAATAAAAATATCATCCGACTAATTGATTGGGAAAGAGGTAATTGGGGAGATCCTGCTAATGATTTAGGCACAATAATTGCTAGTTATCTGCAAGTTTGGTTATATAGCATAGTCTCTAGTAAAACCATACCAATTGAGGAATGTTTGCGTTTAGCTGCGATTCCCTTATCAATGATTCAACCTTCTTTATCAACATTAGTTACTGCTTATTTAACTACTTTTCCAGAGATTTTAGAATTGCGTCCAGATTTCTTACAATTAGTGATGCAGTTTAGCGGTTTAGCTTTAATTAGAGCTATTCAAGCTAGACTTCAACATGAAAAAACCTTTGATAATTCAGGTATTTGTATGCTCCAAGTTGCTAAGAGTTTATTATGTCGTCCTCAAGCATCTATTCCCACAATTTTGGGGATGGAATTGTCAACAATAACTGCTAAAAATTTATCTCTTGTTTAGAGAAGGAAGGCTTATATGCAAGTATTAGATTCTATTTATAGTCAACTTTTTCAACTTCCGAAAGAATTACAAACAGCACTGCAAAATATTGTTGATTATCTGGAAATTAAATCATTTTATTCTATTAAGCATCCAGATTACAAATTATTAGAATTGCCAGAATCAGTAATCGCTCGGTTTAAAAATTTGTCCTTAGATATTCAACAGAAGCATTTGAGTATCCAATTGCGTAATTTTCTCTATAGTGCTTATTACAATGGTTCTTGGCATGATTTTTCTTCGGCTGATACTCAAATAAATAATCTTAGTAATAATAGCTTATTTGGCATGGATTTGGCATTTTATGAAAGACTCCATACGAGTAATACAGGTGGAGGTTATTGGAGTAAAAATTGGTTAGTAGTTAATGAAGAAGAAGATGGTTGTTTAGCAGTCCAAAAAAATGGGTTGACTTTGCATATTCAGCGGGATTTGTATTTATCAGAAATTGATAAATCAGCTAATGTTGGTGATTTAGTGGCAATCAAAATGCCTAAAAATCTAGTCCAAAATGGATTTTATATGGCAGTGTCTAATCTAGGCACTCAAGACAATCAAGATATTGTCAGAATCTACTTTAATGTATCACCAGAAGGAGCAGCATCAGTGATGGATAATGTGACTAGAGAGTTCAATAATATGCAAGTTGCTTTCTCTTTTAAAGCTCTATATAATCCTGATGAATATAGACGTTATGATTCAGCAGTGCTGTATTTTAATAAACATGAATATAAAACTATTTACCCGATTTTACAAAAGGTATATTTAGAAAATCGAGACAGTTTTTCTCAAGAAGTACCGTTGTTTACTAAGCCACTGGCACCGGGATTAAGTTGTGCTGAAGAACCAGAAGATAAATTTGGTGAAAAGGAAAGTTTTGGTACTAATCGTTGTCAAATGATTGCTAATGGTTTAATTGCTGCTTGGCAAGGGGGGAATAATCATCCTGAAAGTCGTATGAAAGCTATTTTTGAACAATTTGCATTACACAAAATTAAGCTAGAATATCCTTATCTTAATGCCCACTCAGAAGATATTTATACTCCCTTGAATTACTAAGATCCAAGATCCCCGACTTCTCTAAGAAGTCGGGGATCTAAAATTTTAACTAGCTTCATTAAATATTTCTATTGGGGAAGGAGGAGAATTTATTTGATCTCCTAATGTGGCGACAATTTCTAATTTATTAATTTGCTCTTTTAACCAATTAGTAAATAAATCTCCGAGAATAGCTACGCGCATTTGTTCATTCAATTCGGGGGCAATGATTTCTTCAACTATAATGATATGGACTCCTTTGGGAGTAATGACTGGTTTAATAATTTCTGGGGGATTAGCTGCAAAAACTGCGGCAGCAATTTCTGGTCGAAAATCACTACGTTTGCGGATACCTTGATATCCTCCAGCGCGACGAATTTCGGGATTTTCGATATATTGACGAGCCACTTCTTGAAAACTCATTTCTCCTTCTTGAAGAGCATAAAATATTTCTAAAGCTAGATCTTCATCATCTAATATGACTTCATAGGTAACTGCTCCGCTGTAATCAAGTTGGTGAGCATAAAAGAATGGTTCAACTTTTTCAGCGAATAAATGATGGGCTAATTTTGCTGATAGGAGATTGATGTTTGCGATTTCTTCAAAGTTATCTAAGGTAAGATAATGTTTTTGTAACCATTCCCAGGTGTCTTCTGCTTTAATCAGGTTGTTAGCTAATCGTAAACTATCTGCGGTTTGTTGTAATTCTGCTATTTCGATGGTAATGCCTTCTTTTTGGGCAGTTTCTGTGATAATTGTTCTGGTGGCGATCGCTTCTAATAAACCAGGAATTTGACAAGATATTTTCAGATGATAAATAATATCTTCTTGGGATATTTTTACAATATTAGACATGATTTAATCTCCTTAATTTACAAAAAAAGGGAACAGGGAACAGGGAATAGGGAACAGATAAGAAACAAAAGTTGCTGCGTTTAAAGCTCAGTCAAGAAAAAGATGTTTTTAAAAGATGCGTAGCACGAAAAAAACAGTGTCATTATTTCAATCTCATGTTTTTAAACATGAGTTTTTTCTGTTCCCTGTTGCTTCTTCCTCTGAATAAATTTAGTAAAAATCATTTTTTCAAAATAAGAATTCAAGAATTATTGACCGCAGATGAACGCAGATGAACGCAGATAAAGATCGATGAATTAATGGATTTCATAATTTTGTGCGGTCTCATATAAAATTAGTATTACTTAAACTAAGTTATTAGCGTATCTATCATATTTACCTGATATGTTATTTTCTTATCTCTATCTAATGGTAGTTTTAATATTTTTGATAATTTATAGCCACAAAATTTGAAAATAAAAACCAAAAAACAAGATCCCCGACTTCTTTAAGAAGTCGGGGATCTAAATTGAAGTCGGGGATCTGAAGTTTTTAACCTAGAGAAACAGTTAAGCTTCCAGGTTTAGCAAAATCACCAGTTAATACTACACCCCGATTATTGGTGTGTAAATGACGGAGAATTTTGTAAATTGCTTCCACTTCTTCAGTAGCACCGGACATATCTGCCAGTTCAGAAATAGAAAGTGCTTTTTTCTGGGTTTGTAACACTTCTAAAACTCGTTTTTGTAAATCGAGAATCACAGCGGCAGCTTTTTTACCAGCTTCCACACCTGGTTGGTGATAAGCATTGACATTTACTAAACTGGCATATAAACTCACAGCCCGTTCATACAATGCAATTAACGCGCCAACTGTGCGAGCATTAACTTGAGGGATGCTGACTGTAATCGAATCGCGGTTATTCTCATACAATGCTTGACGAGTTCCTAACAAGAAACCACAGAGATAATCACCGGAAGTCACTCCAGGATCAACTTCTATGGATTTTCCTCGACGATCTTCTAAAACTTCAATTAAGGTGGCAAAGAAATTGGGGACACCTTCGCGCAACTGTTGCACATAAGCGTGTTGGTCGGTAGAGCCTTTGTTGCCATAAACTGCAATCCCTTGAAATACAGTTTTCCCATCTAAATCTTTTTCTTTACCCAAAGATTCCATGATGAGTTGTTGCAAATAGCGACTAAATAGCAACAGGCTGTCTTTGTAAGGGAGGACTACCATATCTTTTTCACCTTTGCCATTTCCTGAGAAATACCAAGCAAGGGCTAATAAAGCGGCTGGGTTGTTTTTGAGATTGGGGACGCGGGTGGCATCATCCATTTCTTTTGCACCATCTAGCATGGCACGGATATCAATGCCCTGTAATGCCGCAGGTACTAGCCCTACAGCGGACATTTCTGAGGTACGTCCACCTACCCAATCGTACATGGAAAACCGGGCTAACCAATTTTCAGCTTTGGCGACTTGATCCAGGTTGCTATCTTGTCCGGTAATAGCGACTGCATATTTAGCAAAGTCTAATTTTTTGGCTGTGTAGGCTTGTTTAACCTCAATCATGCCGTTGCGAGGTTCGGGTGTGCCTCCAGATTTGGAAATGACTAATACCAAAGTGGTGGCTAGTTTATCGCCAAGTTGGGCAAGAACCCGATCAATTCCGGTGGGGTCGGAATTGTCTATAAAGTGAATTTGTAGGGGTGGTACGTCGGGGGATAGGGCTTGGGTGACAAATTGGGGACCCAAGGCTGAACCACCAATACCAATGGAAATGATATCTGTAAAGCGGCATTCCTTGGGGGGATGAATTGCCCCGGTGTGTACCTGGTCGGCAAATGCTTCGATTTGTTCTAAGGTTTGAACTATTTCTTGGGTGAGTTCGGGGGTGGGGGCTAAATCTGGATTCCGCAACCAGTAATGTCCTACCATGCGGTTTTCGTCGGGATTGGCGATCGCCCCTTTTTCCAATTCTGCCATGTCCGCAAACGCTTTGTCAAACTTAGGCTGCAATGATGCCACGAACGCATCATCAAACCGCATTCGACTAATATCTAGATATAGTCCTAATCCTGGATGGAAATACAACCAGTCCTGGTATCGTTGCCAAAGTACCCTAGAATCCATAGGGAAATCTCAAATAAAGTGTTGGTCAAACACAAGTTTAATGTATGCTTTTGGCGATCCCTGCTTTGTCTTATACAGTTTTTAATAGAATAACGGATATAGAGGGGTTTCAGTTTACATTGCGTTACATTAACGGCTGATAACTGAGAACTAAAAAATGACCAATGACCACTAGCTAAATTATGATCGAATACCTGATTTTTCTCGCCATTTCTACCGCCACCTTCGCCCTGTTCGGACTAGGACTCAATCTCCAATGGGGTTTTACCGGTTTAATTAACTTTGGTCATATTGCTTTTATGACTTTGGGTGCGTATACGACGGTTTTATTAAGTCTCAAGGGCGTACCATTACTGCTATCGGCGGGAATCGGAGCAGTTGTGGCCGCAATGCTTGGTTTAGTAATTGGCTTTGCAACTTTGCGCTTACGCGAAGACTATCTTTCAATTGTCACCATTGGTACAGGTGAATTAATTCGATTAATAGTCAATAATCAGGATTTGCCTGTAGGTAATACGTGGATATCGGGATCTTTCGGTGTGCAAAGTTATGTTATCCCGTTATCAACAACTCCCAATTTATTTTTCCGCTTGGTAATGATTGGAGTATTAACTTTATTAGCAGGAATCACATTATTTTCTCTATGGCGTTGGGTGCGAACTGCTCAAATTTCTGCAAGTAATAATATAGTTAGAAATAGTAGTCTTAAACAAGAATTTACCTCTCGGTTAATAGTCGGAATTGCTTTAGGGTTATTAACTGCTGCAATTTATATTTCTGGTGTGATCGGACTGTATAATTATAATCCCAAAGCCGGGTTAATGTTGTTCATATTGTTGATTTTAGCTTTTGTCTTTTGGCGGTTAGAAATTTTAGTGCGATCGCCTTGGGGAAGAGTGCTAAAATCTATTCGTGAAGATGAAGAAATTCCCAAAGCCTTAGGAAAAAACGTTTTTTCCTATAAACTACAATCATTAATGTTAGGTGGGGCAATTGCGGGGATTGCTGGAGCATTTTTTGCTTGGCAACTAGGCGCAATTTACCCCGATAACTTCCAAACCCAACTTACCTTTGATGCCTGGATTATGGTAATTTTAGGTGGTTCTGGCAACAATCTGGGAACTATTTTAGGTGCAGTCATTTTCTTTACCTATGATGCCATCACTAGAGAATTTTTACCCAAAATTGTTCCCCTAGATGTAGAACGGATTGGTGCGTTTCGGATCATGTTTATTGGGTTACTTTTAATGGTATTGATGATTTGGCGACCTCAAGGTATTTTAGGGAAAAAGGAGGAACTGACTCTTGGTAAATAATTGGGCATTTGTGATGTTAAAATAGTTGATACAAGCCGTTTATGGGAGGAATAGCCATGATAGTTGCAACTGCTAACAAGATGACTTTGGAAGAATTTCTTCAGTTTGACGATGGGACGGATAATTTATATGAATTTGAGAATGGAGAATTAATTCCTATGCCTTTAGAAAGTGAGATAAATCGGCGCATAGCAATGTTTTTAGTTGCCTATTTTCTGCAATTGGGTATTCCCTATTACCGCTTGAGTATGAAAACAGAAATTGCTGTGAATAGTCGCCAGGTGGGGGTGCGTGTTCCTGATTTGGTGGTGTTTTCTGAAGAATTAGCTCAAGTGATGCAGGGGGCTACACGCTCGCTGATTTTAATGGATATGCCGCTGCCTTTGTTGGTGGTTGAGGTAGTGAGTCCAAATCAGGAAAATCGTGATTATCGTTATAAGCGTTCTGAGTATGCGGCGCGGGGAATTACTGAGTATTGGATTGTTGATCCAATTGGGCAAAAAGTGACAGTTTTGGAATGGGTGGAGGGTTTTTATGAGGAGCAAGTATATAGCGGGGATGATATGATTTGTTCGCCTCTATTTAGTGATGTAAAGTTAACTGTGGCTGAGGTTTTACAGGGATGAAATTTGATGAACTCCGACAATTTTTATTTCATAACAATAATTAAAAACCAACAAAAAACCTAAAAATGAAGTTGAGAAGAAAATTATAATGGTAAATAATATCGCATCACCCCAACTACCTCTTTTAGCTGCAACTGGACTTTGTAAAAATTTTGGCGGAATTAAAGCAGTTCAAGAAGCTAATATTGAAGTGATCAAAGGTAGCATTACTGGGTTAATTGGTCCGAATGGGGCTGGGAAAACTACTTTATTTAATTTACTCTCTAATTTTATTCGTCCAGATAAAGGTAGAGTGATTTTTGATGGTGAACCCATTCATCAATTACAACCATACCAAATTGCCCAACAGGGATTAGTGAGAACCTTTCAAGTTGCACGGGCTTTATCGAAGTTATCAGTATTAGAAAATATGTTACTGGGGGCGCAAAAACAAACTGGTGAGAACTTTTGGCAAGTGCAATTTCAACCCCACATTGTTGCTAAGGAAGAAAAGCAACTAAAAGAACGGGCAATGTTTTTATTAGAGTCAGTAGGGTTAGAAAAAAAAGCCGCTGATTATGCCGGTGGTTTATCTGGGGGACAGCGGAAACTTTTAGAAATCGGTCGGGCATTGATGACTAATCCTAAGTTAATATTGCTAGATGAACCTGCTGCTGGCGTAAATCCCAGATTAATTGATGACATATGCGATCGCATTTTAGCCTGGAATCGTCACGACGGCATGACATTTTTGATTATTGAACATAACATGGACGTAATTATGTCCTTATGTGATCGAGTTTGGGTATTAGCTGAAGGACAAAATCTAGCCGTTGGTAGTCCCACAGAAATCCAAAATAATACCAAAGTTTTAGAAGCATATTTGGGACAATGATATTATATTAGGTAATTGAACAAAAATATTTACAGTCATTGCGAGCGAAGGGAAGCAATCACAACCCTTCCGATTGCTTCATTTCACTTTGTTCCATATGGCTAACGCCACGCAACGC
This sequence comes from Aphanizomenon sp. UHCC 0183, assembly GCF_009712065.1. Classification (NCBI taxonomy): domain Bacteria; kingdom Bacillati; phylum Cyanobacteriota; class Cyanophyceae; order Nostocales; family Aphanizomenonaceae; genus Aphanizomenon; species Aphanizomenon sp. UHCC 0183. Next base: position 76,505 of record NZ_VILC01000014.1, read on the forward strand.
TTACGCAATGACAAGTTAATGAAGCAATAGCCGAATTAAATAAAATAGAAACAGAAGAAAAAGAGGAATCAGAGGAATGAAATATACAATTATTATTCAATGGTCAAATGAAGATAAATGTTATGTAGTTTCATTACCAGATTTTACAGATATTATGCAGCCTTGTACTCATGGAGACACTTATGAAGAGGCTTTAAAAAATGCCCAAGAAGTTTTATAAATGCTGATTTCATCTTATTTAGAAGACGGACAACCAATACCCGAACCGCAAATTATCGGCATTAATTAGATCCCCGACTTCTTTAAGAAGTCGGGGATCTGAAAATACAGAATCCAAAATCCTATGACTCGTAACCTACAAGAAACACATTTAAACCGCGCCCGTGCTAGTCTCAGACAAGCATTATCTTGGTATGGATATCTCCGTAAATCGGGACAACTAGCCGCAAATCCAGAGTTAGCAAGTTTGCTAAAACCAGAAATAGAAACCTTAAATGCCACACTCAATAAATTAGATGCAAATGTTATCAGAATTGCCGCTTTTGGTTTAGTCAGTCGGGGAAAATCAGCAGTATTAAATTCTTTATTGGGAGAAAAAATTCTCCAAACCGGACCCCTAAATGGTGTCACTCAATGGCCGCGTTCTGTACCTTGGAAACCCGGAGATAAGGTATTAGTTGAATTAATTGATACTCCCGGTTTAGATGAAATTGCCGGAGATTCACGGGCGCAAATGGCACGAGACGTAGCGCGTCAAGCTGATTTAATCTTGTTTGTGGTTTCTGGGGATATTACGAGAACTGAATATCAGGGATTATTAGAATTACGTCAAGCACAAAAACCTTTAATTTTGGTATTTAATAAAATTGATTTATATCCCGATACAGATAAAAATGCAATTTATAAAAATCTTCAACAATTAGGGGCAGGAAATACCCAAAATCAGCCATTGTTACCCGATGAAATTGTCATGATAGCGGCTGAACCTGCACCAATGGAAGTGAGAGTAGAATATGCAGATGGAAGCATCACCTCTGAATGGGAAACACCACCACCGCAAGTAGATGAATTAAAGCAAACAATTTTAAATATATTAAATCGAGAAGGACGATCTCTTTTAGCTTTAAATGCACTCATTCAAGCTAGAGAATCCGAAGAAAATATCGCCCAAAAAACCGTTCATATCCGCGAAAAAGAAGCAGAAGATATAATTTGGAGGTTTAGCCAATATAAAGCCCTAGCCATTGGCTTAAATCCTATTGCTTTCTTAGATATAATAGGTGGTTTAATTACCGATTTAGCCTTAATTCGGGCATTAGCTAAATTGTATGGTTTACCCATGACTGGCTATGAAGCTAGTGAATTATTAAAAACAATTTTATTTAGTTCTGGTGGTTTATTATTAAGTGAAATTGGCAGCAGTTTTATATTAGGTTTAGGTAAAAGTGCCGCAGCCATAGCTAGTGGTGATAATCCCTTTAATATTACTACTTTTTTCGGGAGTGCCATTACCCAAGGTGGAATTGCTGGTTATGGTGCTTATACAGTCGGTAAAGCCGCCCAGTTATATCTAGAAAAAGGCTGTACTTGGGGACAATTGGGCGCTAATACTGTCATTCAGGAAATTCTCTCACAAGTTGATAAAAATACTATTTTGTATCGCTTACAGCAAGAATTAGGCGATAATTTCGGCGAATTTTGAGAGATTGAATCTAAGAGGGTGTTTGAAAAGTTTTGAATGTATAAATTGACCCCTCTCCAAACCTCTCCCCGACGCAGGGAGAGGCTTTGAAAACCCCATTCCCTGGTAGGGAAGGGGGGCAGGGGGGTTAGGTTTTTGGAGATTATGGGTTTCATCTGATACTTTTCAAACAACCTCTAAGTAACCATCACAAACTTTATGATTTGGGATTTTTACCTCTTTTCCATGCTTTTGATGCTGGAAGTGTAGGTTCACAAGGCTTTTGTAAAATTTCAATAATGGTAGCAATAACTTGATTTATTTTTTCATCCCTTAATTTTCCGATATTCCTAATAACATTACTTTTGTCAACTGTTGCAATGATGTTAGGACGAATATAACAGGGACTTAAATTAAGTTGACCAAACATAAAATCCTGGTCTTCTAACTTAATTTCATATTCTCTACCTGGTTTACTGGTAAGAGGATGTTTGAAAAGTGGTATTCCGTAATTTTCATCACATTGCTACCCCCCTTAGTCCCCCCTTGTAAAGGGGGGAAACAATAAAAATCCAGTTCCCTCCCCTTTACAAGGGGAGGGTTAGGGTGGGGTAAAAAATATTTGATACATCAACCATAACTTTTCAAACACCCTCTAATAGGACAGAGAATAATATTATTACTATCTGATTCTGCTATAATCAAGGCAGGTCTTCTTTTAGTAGCAGATGCGTCAGAAAATGGAAAAGGTACAGAGATAACGTCACCTTTAGCAAATTTTTCCATAAGCATAAATTCTATAAATCCTTCCAAGCTTCGTCTTCTTCTGGTTCAAGCCAAACTTTATTGAGTGATGATTCACTTAACTCAAGAAAATCTTTTACTAAAATTTCCAAATCATCTACATTACTAACTTGCAAATTTTGAATCTTTTCAAGTGGTAGATTAGTTAGTTTAGCTACTAGAGATAAATCAATACCTTCTTGTAGCATATTGAGTGCAACTTGAGTTAAACCTTCTTGTAACCCTTGTTCCCAGGCTTCACGTAAAGATTGAGATTGAAGTGCTAATTCACGCATAATTATAAGTTACAGATACTCTGTTTAAATTATAACTAAAATATTTGGATTATTTAATAATTTAGCATTGCTAAAACTCCATTAGTGAATAATTAAGTCATGATTATACCATCATAGAATCAAAAAGTATATAAATTAACTAAAAATAATTATTGGAATTGTTACTTTGAAAAAGAGTTTACCAATTATGAGTAATTCTCTTCATTAGCAATCCTTAAAATTCCTAATTAACCTTTATCTCCCTCAAAAAAGGTAACATGATCATGGTCTCCCTAAACGAAGTTATCAACGGTAAAAAACCCATTGAAGCAGCAATTCTTGAAGCGATTACAGAAGCGCGGACAACCTGTACAGAAAATGGTAATAATTCCGCTAATTGTGCAGTAGCTTGGGATATTGTCGAAGAATTGCAAGCAGAAAAAGCCCATCAAAAACAAGCAAAACACCGCAAAACAGCCTTAGAAACCTATTGCGAAATGTATCCAGATGCGTTGGAGTGTTTGATTTACGATCTTTGATTTAGATTGAGATCAAGAAGAATGTAGAGACGAGAATCCCTACCCATGGAACGTCTCTACATTGGTTTGAGATCACACATATTTAATTTTCACCAGATATTTAGTCAAGAGTAAAAGTAAGAGATTCAAGTACATATATAAACCCCCCTATTCCACAGCGCCCAGCGCCTTCAAAGTCAATATTTCCGCCCGACTTAACCCCTTCACTCCCTGAATCTTCAACCCTGCATATAACCTATGGTCAAAGGTGGCGATACAGTCCCCAGACTGCACATCCCACAGTTTCACCGTTTCATCATAACTACCACTAGCCAAGGTCAGACCATCTCCACTCCAGGCTACTGACCTAACAAAAT
>NZ_VILC01000150.1:0-4451 GCF_009712065.1 Aphanizomenon sp. UHCC 0183
ACATTGTGTAATTAATTCTGTCCCACTACTTATAAAACTAATGCTGGAACTCTGATTCCCACATTATCCCCCCTAATCCCCCTTACCAAAAGGGGAAACCGGAAAATTCTCTTCCTTAGCAAGAGGATGTTTAGCTATGCCCAATAAAAATGTTACAATATGTTAAAAATTATATTGGCACAATGTGGCAGTATAGTATTGTATTGCTTATTGACTTTCCAGTAAATCTACTAGCTTAGATTATGCCTCATATTTCGGTGGTAATCCCAGTCTATAAAGCAGAAGACTGTCTGTACGTTTTGTATAAGCGTCTTGCGGATTCATTAGAGACGATTACACAAGACTTTGAATTAATCTTAGTTGAGGATTGTGGGGGCGATCGCTCTTGGGATATTATTATTGAGTTAGCTAAGACTGACTCACGGGTAAAAGGAATTCAATTTAGTCGAAATTTTGGTCAACATTATGGCATAACTGCGGGTCTAGACCATTGTGATGGCGATTGGGTTGTAGTTATGGATTGTGATTTACAAGATAGACCGGAAGAAATTCCCCGACTTTATGCAAAGGCTCAAGAGGGTTATGATGTTGTCTTAGCTAGGAGAGGCAAACGAAAACATCCTCCGCTAAAGCGACTGACTTCATGGCTATTTTATCAAATTTTCAATTATTTTACTGAACTTCAATATGATGGTGAAGTTGGCAATTTTCGGATGATTTCCCGACAAGTTGCCCAGAATTTTTGTCTGATGCGTGAACGACTCAGATTTTTTGGAGGTTTAGTAGATTGGATGGGATTTCCTACTGCTAGTATTGATGTTTTTCATGAAGAACGCTTTGCTGGGAAAAGTACCTATACTTTTGCTAAATTATGGAAATTAGCTAGTGAAACAATTATAGCTTATTCTGATAAACCCTTGAGATTAGCCATTAAACTAGGTTTTATCATTTCTAGTTTTGCTTTTATTTATGGACTTTATATACTTATTGAAGTTTTGGTTTATGGTGCAACTGTAACAGGTTGGAGTAGTATTATTGTTTCCCTATATTTTTTGGGAGGAATTATTATTTCTATTTTAGGAATTTTAGGCGTTTATTTGGGGAAAACTTTTGATGAAATCAAGAAAAGACCTTTATATTTAGTCAGAAATAAAACCTATAGTCTGAACCAACAGAAAAGACAAGTTGCTATCTTAAAAAACGATAAATGCAATTAAGTATATCTAAAAATTATTTAATAAGGAGAAGCAAAAATGACATTTTTGAATGAGGAACAACTCTCAAAAATTCCGTTTAAGTTTTTAGGTAGAAACGTAAAGATTAGTGAAAAAGCTGCTATTTACAATCCTGAACTGATCGAAATTCACAATAATTCTAGGATAGATGATTTTTGCGTGATTTCAGGAAAAGTTACTATTGGCAAACACGTCCATATAGCAGTTTTTTGTAATGTCGCAGGCGGTTCAGAAGGAATCATTTTGAATGATTTTTCAGGATTAGCCTATGGATGTCATGTTTTTACTCAAAGTGATGATTATAGTGGTCAAACACTTACAAACCCAACGATTCCAACCAAGTATAAATCAGAAACAAAAAAGAGTATTAATATAGGAAGACATTGCATTATCGGAACAGGAAGCTTGATATTTCCTGGTGTCAATTTGGCAGAAGGTACAGCAATAGGAGCAGCTTCTGTTGTGAGAAAGTCCACAGAAGAATGGTCAATTTATCTAGGTAATCCCGCAAAAAAAATCAAGCCTCGTTCCAGAGAACTACTAGAGTTAGAATTGCAACTTATTCAGGAAGAGGATAATGGATAATAAAGATAGATTATGCAGATTTATATTTGAGTTCGTTGTCTCGATTGACAAGTTTATGGTTTAATTAGTCTTAATAAGTAAAACAGAGGTTTATAGACATGATTAATAATCACACTACAAATTTTATTACTCACGGTTTTGTTGATGTATCTACAGATACCTGCCTTAACAAGAATCAATTATCCAATCTTTATTTAGAGATAGAAAAGACTAGAAAATTTGATAAAAGTCTTTTTATTGAAAAGCCAGATAACTTAGAAAGCTTAAGCCATAGAGGTGTTAATCCTAAGCCTGATTCAAAGAACTTGCTTTTAAGCCTAGACACATCTTTTATAGAAGAAAATAAAGTTCTTGATAAGATTTTTAAACAGATTTTAGGGGAGTACAATATTCTCCTTAAAAAAATAGTTTGTGGTTTGCCAGATACTTGTATTCCTGATTGGGTAATAGAAATTGTTAAAAATCAGCCAATACCAAATTTAGGGGCATACATTGACAAAAAGTATCAAGATATTACTTATTTTCGCGGTATTGATTGGCATCAAGACATTATTGATTATCCGCAACATGATCCACGTTTCATTACCCTTTACATTTATCTGCATGATGTAGGTGATAATGATGCACCTCTATGGGTTATTCCAAAAAGCCACTTACTTGGAGCAACTAAGTTTCCACATAATATAAAAGTATTGCAAGGTGGAGAATTGATATATAGTGATGATGATTACAAGAACTCTCTAACTTTAAATAAATTTCCATTAATTGGAGAGGCAGGATCAGTTTATTTTTGGCATAGTAATATAATACATGGAACAACCCAAGTAAACTCACAATCTCCCAGAATTTCTCTGCGTTATTTAATCAAAAGAGAGGATAATTCAGATACTATTTTACCAATTGATATTATTACACAATCTTGTCTTAATAACTCCTCTGTCGCTGTGACTAGGGTTGATGTGGATGATTTAGGCAGGAATATTAAATCAGGCAATATAATCAAAGGAATTATTTAATATGGATAAACGTGAATGACTATTAACTAATTATAGAATATAAGTAGGTGGGCGGAGGAAAATTAAAATATATTTCGTTTTTTGAAATGGCTAAAACTCAACGACAATAACACATTGAGGTTAGTTTACATATCGTTACACATTTTGGTTATTTCACATCCACTTACTTATACCTTCGCTGATATTAAGTCGAAATTGTATAATTATCCATGAATCATCTTTACATCCTCTTTACCATCCTATTTACAGTTTACGGACAAATCATCATTAAATGGCAAGTTCAAATAGCCGGAGCATTTCCCCAAGAGAACATTGAAAAACTACAATACATCATCAGACTATTACTCAACCCCTGGGTAATTAGTAGCTTTACCTGTGCTTTTTTAGCAGCACTTAGCTGGATGGCCGCCATGACCAAATTTCCCCTCAGCTATGCTTACCCATTTATGAGTTTAGCCTTTGTTTTAGTCATGTTTCTCAGCGCCGTCTTCTTTAAAGAACCCGTAACAATTCCCAAATCCATAGGCTTAGGCTTAATCATATTAGGTATTATTATTGGTAGTAGTAAAAGATGAAAGCTGAAAAATTATTTTACGGAGATTCTCTAGAACAAAACGAGGCTGCTGACTGCTTAGAAAAATCGGCGTTGCTGAATCGAGGTATGAAATTCCCAAATTGAATCTTTAAAACTCTTACCTTTGCGTCTTTGCGCCTTTGCGTGAGACTAAAATTCATACCCTTAATCAGCAACGTCGAAAAATCCATCGCTCTTCCCTTTGATGATTAGTACCAGCGCCGACAGCACTAAAATCTACGCTATATCTAGCAATGCGTAAAGTTGAACTTGTATCTACTCTCAATATTCATGAAAAGGAAGTAAAACAGATTCTAAATCCCCACCATGCCACAAAATTATCTACAATGGAATCAACTCTAGCGGTACTTGGACAACGAGTTGAATAACAAATTAGTGCAAAGTAGAATCTGATACAAGCAAAACGAACATAATATTTTTTCTACCGTAAAAGTTTAAATCTCACCCGTGTTTAGTATACATCAATCATGACTTTTTAAACACCCTCTTAGTTAAAAAATCAATAAGCATTAGCTTTACTCAACTATCTGTACATTCTGAAAAATGATGAAACTCACAAAACCTCTCTATGAATCTGATTTCAATTTGTGGATAGAACAAACCGTAAACCTGCTAGAAAAAGGAGAGTTTGCTCAGTTGGATATTCAGAATCTTATCGAAGAAATTGAGGACATAGGCAATAATCGTAAAGATGCTTTAGAGAGTAATCTGATCAGAGTTTTTCAACATTTACTCAAGTGGAAATATCAACCCCAAAAACGCTCTAATAGTTGGAAAGCGTCAATTACTGAACATTCTTTGCGTTTAAACAAGTCATTAAAAAAAAGTCCTAGCTTAAAGAGATACTTGGAAGAGGTATTTGATGAATGTTATCATGATGCTAGATTAATTGCTTCTCAAGAAACAGGAATAGATATTCATGTTTTCCCGGAAATTTGCCCTTTTAATAGTGCTAATGTTTTAAATCCCCAGTATTTACCAGAGGACGATATAGGAATAATATTTGATTTATGAAAAGAT
>NZ_VILC01000150.1:4784-5970 GCF_009712065.1 Aphanizomenon sp. UHCC 0183
ACCTAATTTTTTTCAAGAATTAAATATGAGTTCTATATTCAGTAAGTTACAGTATCCGCAAAAGTTGAATTACCACCCTTGTTCAATAAAAATACCATGAAAATCTGCCCTCAATGTCACCACCATTTTAACCAAGAAAATTGGCATTGTCCAGCTTGTGGATATACCCCCCCATCCTTAAATGGCCACTTGACCTTTGCACCAGAACTGGCTGCGGAGAGTGCTGGATTTGAAGCTGAATTTTTTCCTAAATTAGCACAATTAGAAGCCAAAAACTTCTGGTTTCGTTCCCGAAATCGGCTGATAATTTACGCACTAAAACATTATTTTCCCCAAGCCAAAAACTTCCTAGAAATTGGTTGCGGAACTGGTTTTGTCCTGCAAGGAATTGAAAAAAATCTCTCTCATCTTACCTGTTCAGGTAGTGAAATATTTACCGCAGGGTTAGAATTTGCTAGAGAACGTCTATGTAAAACAACTCTATTTCAAATGGATGCTCGGAATATCCCCTTTGCTGAGGAATTTGATATTATTGGAGCTTTTGACGTTCTTGAACACATAGAACAAGATACAGACGTTTTAGAAAAAATGTATCAAGCTACACAAAATGGGGGGGTATAATACTGACCGTTCCTCAACATCCTTGGCTATGGAGTCAAGCTGATACTCATGCTCATCATGTCCGTCGCTACGTTAAAAAAGATCTAATGATCAAATTACACCAAGCGGGATTTAAAATAGTTAGGGTGACATCTTTTGTTTCTTTTCTATTACCATTAATGCTAATTTCTCGCATCAACAGTCGCTCAAATTCCAAAGATTATGACCCCACCAGCGAACTCAAAATTAGCGGATTTCTAAATTACCTCTTGGAGAAAATCCTTGATATGGAACGCTGGTTTATAAAATTAGGGTTTTCCTTTCCTTTCGGTGGTTCTTTATTAGTAATTGCTTACAAAAAATAACCAGAGAATCTATGTGACAAAAACATGAGTGAAAAAATAGACCATGACCGCTTATTTAAAGAACTGATATCCACATTTTTCATAGAATTTATAGAACTGTTCTTTCCCGAAGTTCTTAAATACATAGATACCAACTCAGTCTCATTATTAGACAAAGAAATATTTACAGATGTTACCGCAGGAGACAAATATGAAACCGACTTAATAGCCAAAGTCAGATT
>NZ_VILC01000151.1:0-1318 GCF_009712065.1 Aphanizomenon sp. UHCC 0183
CGTCCGCCTTCTTATGCAGAAGATAATGTATTTACAGGTAGTGACTTAAATTTATACTATGACAGCAAGCATACACAATGGTATAAACGCCCTGATTGGTTTGCAGTTTTGGGGGTATCCCGTTTTTATGAACAAACAGAACTAAGATTAAGCTATGTTACTTGGTATGAAGGAACGTATCCCTTTGTAGTAGTAGAATTAATATCTCCAGGAACAGAAAACGAAGACTTAGGGAGAAATTTACGGGAAGTTAATCAACCTCCCAATAAATGGACAGTATATGAGCAAATTCTCAGAATCCCCTATTATTTTGTCTATAACCGTTATACTGATGAGTTTCACTGTTATGGTTTGGTAACGAACCGTTATCAACCGCTCTCTATTAATGGATTAGGGGTATGGCTAGAAGAAGCTGAATTGGGTTTAGGATTATGGGAGGGAGAATATCAAGGACTAACTAGACAGTGGTTACGTTGGTATGATCAAGAGAATAATTGGTTGCCTATGCCAGAAGAAAGAGAAAGACAGCGTGCAGAACAGGAAAAGCAACGTGCAGATTTAGCAGAAGCGGAACTAGCTAAATTAAGACAGTTACTAGCAGAAAAAGGAGTGAATTTATAGTAGGGTAAAAACGTTGTATAGAACGTCCCTCAATCAATGTAAACATCAATATTGAAACTGTAGCTGAGTAAGTAAAATGCAACCTACACAAGCAAATTGCGAGATTTATGAACAAGATTATCCTGAGTGGTTGGATATTACCCTTAACCAACTGCAAAATCGGGATTTGGAAAATGTTGACTGGGAACATTTAATTGAGGAAATTACTGCATTGGGAAACGAACAAAGGCGTAAAGTAGAAAGTTACTTATTGAGACTTTTAATTCATCTACTAATTTATGATTACTGGAAGTCAGAAAAAGATTGGTCTGGTAGGGGTTGGGAAAAAGAAATTGATAACTTTAGGCTGGAATTAGATTTATTATTGGAGTCTAAAGTTCTTTATAATCATTGTACAAAAATCCTAGATAAGATTTACATTAAAGCTAGAAATAATGCTATTCGTAAATCTGAACTATCTCCAACAATTTTCCCTGAAAATTGTCCTTATTCCTTAACAGAAATCCTCAATCCTGAATGGTTGCCATCATAAAAAGAATTCTAATAATAAACTATGTCAGATACAGTTATTCACGTTGAAAATCTAGTAGTCTGTCAAACCGAAAATGACGGGTGAAGGTAGGTAGGGGGGGTAGGGAGGTAGGAGAGGTAGGGAGGTAGGGGAGGTAGGGGGGGTAGGGGAGGTAGGGGAGGTAGG
>NZ_VILC01000151.1:1443-5329 GCF_009712065.1 Aphanizomenon sp. UHCC 0183
TAAATTTGACGAACTACTAGGTAAAAAATATATTATTGGCCATCAAAAGCAGGAACGTTATACATCTCTGCGAGATGTGATTACTAATCTCAAAGAGGCTGATGTTACTCAAATACGGTTTTATCAAGAGGTGTTAGAAATTGGTGAGAAAAAAGGTTTACAACAAGGTGTGCAACAAGGAGAAGCAAATCTAACTATACGCCAGTTAAAACGCCGTTGTGGAAAATTAACCCCTATTCAAGAGGAAAAAGTGCGTTTGCTCTCCATTTCTCAATTAGAATCATTAGGAGAGGCATTATTGGATTTTCAAAATATGTCAGATTGGGAAAATTGGTTACAATATAATCGCCGTTTATCTTGAAAGCGATCGCTAATTTATGAAATCTCAAATTGGTCCTTGGGGAAATTCTTTAGCCCTCACTCTATAAATAAAATAAGAAAATCATATCCCCGACTTCTCTAAGAAGTCGGGGATATGAAACTGTTTATCTTGAAAGCGATCGCTAATTGATGAAATCTCAAATTAGTCCTTGGGGATTGTAACGTTATTTTACAGCAAATTGTCATCAAACCCGGAACAAGAACCCCACCCCCAACCCCCTCCCCGCAAGCGATGAGGGGGCTAAGATGTACCTTATATGATTGGAAATCGCTGTAAAATAAGCAATTCAGGGGAAAAAATGAGGGAAAATTGGCGAGCGATCGCAGTTGCAAACTTTGTTACAGTCATGAAGCCGAAAAACTTAACTGAGGAGAGGTAACAATGCAAAACCCAATGATTCCAATTTTAGAGAACGGCGATCGCCTAAACCGTTTAGAATTTGAACGCCGTTATCAGTTCATGCCACCGCAAAAAAAGGCAGAATTAATTGATGGAGTTGTTTACATGGCAGCAGCGTTAAGATACAGAAGTCACGGTTTACCCCATAGTTACTTAATGACATGGTTAGGGTTCTACGCAGCTAATACACCGGGGTTAGAATTAGCAGATAATGCCACAGTCAGATTAGATTTAGATAATGAACCTCAACCGGATGCTCTATTAAGAATAAAAACAGAATTAGGAGGACAATCTCGCATTAGTGAAGATGATTATATAGAAGGATCTCCAGAACTAATCGTAGAAATTTCCGGTTCTACCGTATCCTATGATTTGTACAATAAGCTGACAATTTATCGTCGTCACGGGGTTAAAGAATACATTGTTTGGCGAGTTTATGATCAAGAAATAGACTGGTTTATCTTAGAAGCAGGTGAGTATGTTAAATTACCTATAGGTGATCTAGGGTTAATGGAAAGTCGCATCTTTCCCGGTTTAGTCTTATCGGTTGATGATATGTTAAAAGGTAATTTGGCTAAGGTTTTAGGGATTTTGCAAGCTGAAATTAACTCAGAAAGACATCGCAGCTATTGTCAGCAATTAGGTGGTCAAAATATGTTATCGTGATTTACGAAATTTCTAACTAGCACATAAGATCCCCGACTTCTCTCAGAAGTCGGGGATCTGAAACTATTGATCTTGAAGGCGATAGCGAAGCGCTGCTGCAAGCAGTTCGCTTGGTTAAATGAAACTCTTTAGCAGGTATCAATTATTCAGAGGAGTTAAGCAAAATGTACTGACAACAAAGAGTTGTGATTGCTTCCCTTCCCTCGCAATGACTATAAATATTTTTGTCCAATTACTACTTATGTGTTATTTTATTATTCATCCATTAGAGAACGGCGATCGCAAACCTGTATAAAATCAGAGTTACAAAAAATAGCTTCGATTATTGTTTTCCGAGAGTGACAGAACCGGGATAGTATTGAACAGTGAGTTGGGCTTTGATGGTCTTTTTGATCTTAGTCCCTCCCATGCAACCTTCTTATGATCAATTGTTTAGTTAGTGATCAGGAGGCCGAAGTGCAGAGAAGGTGTGAGCGAAATCGGAAATGTCGTGAAAATGATGGTAAATGCCAGATGAAAGAAACTACTTTACAGCCAGAATTAATAATTGAAGCAGGACGCACGGAAAAGCAATATTGGCAAGATCTATGGCGATATAGAGAGTTATTTTACTTCTTAGCATGGCGAGATATTTTAGTTAGATATAAACAAACAGCCATTGGGATTGTTTGGGCGCTAATTCGTCCTTTTTTGACAATGGTAGTTTTTACAGTAGTATTTGGACAATTAGCAAAATTACCATCAGAAGGTGCGCCCTATCCAATTCTTGTATTTTCCGCCATGTTACCTTGGCAATTCTTCTCTAATTCCCTCTCAGAGTGTAGTAATAGTTTAATTAGTAATGCCAATTTACTGTCTAAAGTCTATTTTCCCCGCTTGGTAGTACCTACTAGCGCGGTAGTAGTTAGCTTCGTAGACTTTATGATTTCTGGGATAATTTTATTGGCTTTAATGGCTTGGTATAACTTTGTTCCCACTTGGCGAATTTTAACTTTACCTTTATTTATTGGTGTCGCTTTTGCTGCTTCAATGGGTGCGGGATTATGGTTGGCTTCCTTGAATGTGCAGTATCGAGATTTCCGGTTTATTGTGCCATTTATAGTGCAGTTTGGTTTATATATCTCACCTGTAGGATTTAGTAGCACTATTGTTCCTGAAAAGTGGCGGTTTCTCTACTCCTTAAATCCCATGGTGGGAGTAATTGATGGTTTTAGATGGGCAATTTTGGGCGGTAATTCCCAGTTATATTTACCAGGTTTTATGCTTTCTATGGCTCTAGTCGTTTTACTATTAGTGAGTGGAATTTGGTATTTTCGGAAGATGGAACGAACTTTTGCAGATGTGATTTAAGATCAAATTCTCAAGTATACTAAACACGGTTGAGAGATGGACTTTTGTAAAATCACGAAAAACCCTGATTTGTAGGGGTAAAGCAAAAGCTTCATTGGTGTCAACTTAAGCTCAAATCCCTACCACATCTCGTTCCTAGTCTCTGACTAGGAATGCAGTTGATGAGGCTCTGCCTCTAATGTCAGTAACCCAGCCCTAAAGGGACTGGGCTTGCAAGAGTAATCAAGCAAGCCGTACTGACCAGACCACCCTGAGCGTTGTCGAAGGGTAGCCGTTATTTGAGTCACGACACCTCGGAATGCGTTGCCAGTTCCCTGCTCTGTCGCTTGTGATTAAACAGTTCTAAGGTCACTGGAACAGTGTTGCAAGCCCAACAATCTCTTATAACAGGTCTATGCTAACATTACCCCAGAAATGGGAGTTGGTTTCCAGATTCCAATCAAAAATCTGGTTTCAATTTTAATATCCACAGCGGTTAAAACCGTGGTCAGTGAGCTTGTCGAAGTGTCGTTTCCCTCTCAGGTCTAAAGACGCGCTCGTTTCCCACTTACCGGGTGTTCTTATGAAAACCGATAAATGGTTTTACGAATTATTTTTGTCCCAACCAGGGATGCTGGCAGAATTGATGCCAGGAATTGAAGAAAACTGGGAGATCATCATGAATATGCTAGAGTTAGAAATTGTGGATATTACCCAATCCCGTTTTTACCAAGAGATTATTGTCGAAGGTCTTCAGGAAGGTCGCCAAAAGGGTCTTCAGGAAGGTGAGGCTAATTTAGTTATTCGTCAACTAAGGCGACGACTGGGGGAATTACCAGAGAGCCAATGTTCACAAATCAAGAGTTTTCCTGTATCACAGTTGGAGGACTTAGGAGAAGCATTGTTGGATTTTCAGGGTATTGAAGATTTGGATGACTGGCTACAAAAATATACTGCAAAAATATACTGAATTAATTAGATGATCCAATCTTGTATTATTAGCGGGCAAGATGCCCGCACCACAATAAATTTTAGGATATTTTTTTAATTTGGATATCTCTGAGTCATCAAAAGACAACTTTTGCTATGAGACTGGGAATTCATTCCCAG
>NZ_VILC01000152.1:0-5198 GCF_009712065.1 Aphanizomenon sp. UHCC 0183
TTTGGCAGATTTGTAACAAATTAACCATTACATTTTAGCCTAAAATTTTGCTAACAAAAACAAGCCTCTTTAACTACCACTCGATGGTGGAGAAGATAGAAAACACTAAATGAACAAATACTCAACATTTGTTAAATTATTAATTAATATTCACTAATACACCATGACGAGCAGCGAACTGGAGCGATACTACAGAATCTTAGAATTAGAGCCAGGGGCTACACTCGAACAAATAAACCAGGCTTATAAAGATTTAGTGTTTGTTTGGCATCCAGACCGTCTCCCCAAAGACAATCCGCGCTTACAACACAAAGCCCAGGAAAAGCTGAAATTATTTAATGAAGCTCGTGATAAACTGCGATCTTTACGGGATAACCAGCCCACCCGCGCTTATTCTCCAGCGCCTCAAGCCAATAAACCATCATCTACATACTCCTATCCACCACACACAACTTATCAACAACCACAGCCAAATTCAGATTTAAGCGGTAAAGATTTTAGTCGTGCTAATTTGAGTAACCGGGATTTATCAGGCAGAAATTTGAGCTATGCTAATCTAAGCGGGTCTAATCTTAGTGATACCTTTATGCACAAGGTGATTCTCAGAGGTGCGGATTTGTCAGAAGCTAATTTATTTAGGGCTAACTTACTCTTAGCAGACTTAAGAGATGCCAATTTACGCTCGGCTAATTTGATTGGTGCGGATCTTAGCGGTGCTGATTTGCGGGGCGCTGATTTGACAGGAGCGAGAATTCGTTCAGGCGATCGCCTGCTGGTAAAATTGATTGGAGCTAAATTAGCTGGAGCCATCATGCCTGATGGTATAATTCATACCTGAAAACAATCCCAAGAGGCAAGGGGCAAGAGGCAAGGGGCAAGAGGCAAGGGGCAAGAGACAAGAGGCAAGAGGTAAGAGGTAAGAGGTAATAGGCAAGAGGCAAGAGGCAAGAGGCAAGAGGCAAGAGGTAAGGGCTTGCTGATAGCGTAGCGTGGCGTTAGCCATACTCCTGAATGGGCGCAGGCCCTGCGCCCCTACCTCCTGATAGCGCAGCGTGGCGTTAGCCATACTCCTGACCTCACAGACAACTTTTTCAGCAAACCCTACTTAGTTATAGCCATTAAAATTAATAATATAGCCATAATCCATAATATGTGAGAGAATCTACTTCCTGCTCTTTGACTCCCGAAGTCAAGTTTACAGACAAAATAGGAATGCTGTATTCACAAAATTTAATGATCAATGTGGCTTCCTTCTCAGGTTATATATTTGAATAGGCAGAAAATTTTAAGTAAAACTAATACTTATTAGTCAAAAACTTCTGGATTCCTGTACTATTGACGATTGACTGGTAATTGTTAAAAATAATTTATTTTAGTTCTATTAATGATCATGAACATTGCAATTATTGGCTGTGGTTATGTAGGTTGTGCAGTTAGCAAATATTGGCAGTCAAACAGTAATTTTATGCTGACCGCAACTACCACTAGCCCAGAACGTATCCCTACTTTAGAAACAGTAGCACAAAGAGTTATTGTCACATCAGGTAATAATCTAGAAAGTTTGAAAGCCGTATTAAAAAATCAAGAAATTGTTTTATTAAGTGTCGGGGCAAAAAATGCAGATTCTTATGAAGAAACTTATGTAGATACTGCGAAAAATCTAGTTTCTCTCTTACCCCAATTTCCTCATATTCACCAAGTCATCTATACAGGTAGTTATTCAATTTATGGAGACAGAAATGGTATCTGGGTAGACGAAGAAAGCCCGCCAGCACCAGCTAATCGCAATTCTCAACTCCTCAGAAAAACAGAAGATATATTATTATCAGCAAACAATGAAAACACCCGCATTTGTATTTTACGGTTAGGCGGTATTTATGGACCGGGTAGAGAACTGGAAAAAATCTTTGGTAGAGCCACAGGAACAACTCGTCCCGGAAATGGAGAAGATATCACCAATTGGATTCATCTTGATGATATTGTTAACACCATAGAATTTGCTCGTGAGCATCGCTTACAAGGCATTTATAATCTTGTAGATGATAGTCATCTGACAAATAAAGAATTACTTGATAATGTGATGACAAAAAACAATTTACCTAAAGTTATTTGGGATGCAGATAATAAAAACATCCGCCCATATAATGCCTGGGTATCCAATCAAAAGCTTAAAGATGCTGGATATCAATTCATTCACCCGCAAATAATTTTTTAGCCCCCATTCCCAATTATCATCATGTCATCAGCTACAATCAACAACGGAACAGCATTGCCAACCCAGTATTATTCTTGGCAAAACTATCGCTGTGCTTATGAAATTCATCAACCTCTCAATTCACCAGCAACGGGCATTCCTTTACTTTTAATTCATCCTATCGGTGTAGGTTTATCACGGCAATTTTGGCAACGATTTTGCCGAGAATGGTATGATAAAAATCACCAAAATTATATCTACAATCCCGACTTATTGGGATGTGGTGAAAGTGATATGCCAGCCTTAGCACACACACCAATTAACTGGGCAAAACAGCTACAATACTTTTTGCAAACTGTAATTAAACAACCCGTTATTATCGTAGTTCAAGGGGCTTTATTACCGGTTGCCATTGAATTAGTGAAACTAGAAAAAGACCTAATTGCCGGTTTAGTATTATCTGATCCTACCTCTCGTCCAGTTATTACTAAAAATGCCCCCAAATGGCAACAGAACTTACTTTGGAGTATTTTTACATCTCCCATAGGTAATGCGTTTTTCCGCTATGCCCGTACCCGCAAATTTTTACATTCTTTCTCATCTGAAAAATTATTTGCTCTCAGTGAAAACGTTGATGATGAATGGTTAAACACTCTCATGGCAGATGCTAAAAATATGAATGGGCGCTATGCGGTATTTGCTTTTTTAGCCAGATTTTGGCAAAGGGATTATGGTCATGATATTGCTTCAATTCCTCACCGCACATTATTAGTTGTGGGAGAAAAAGCTCGCGGCATTAGTAAAGAAAGTAAACCAGAAACTCCCGATGAAAGATTAGCATATTATTTGAATTGTTTACCTCAAGGTCAGGGAGTCAAAATCATTGGCAAGAATGTTATGCCCTATGAATATACTCAAGCATTTGTTGAGGTAGTATCACCATTTATAGCTTCTATTTCCAGTTCCATTTAAAATTTCATTATTTATGCACAGTAGGAGTTAAGCTGATTAAATCATCAATATTTCGTTTCATAGTCGTGCAAATTGCGTCTAAAGGTAAATCATTTTCGTCATAACCAAAGGGATTTTCAATTTCTAACCCAATGGCTTCAATACCTAACAACGTAAAGCTAACCAAAGCAGAAATTAACCCAGTCCACCAGTCAAGACTCTGGACGATTTGAAATGGCAATAGGAAGCAATACAGCAATAATAATTGTTTGAGGTGAATAGCATAAGCCAGCGGCATTGGTGTTCTTAAAATTCGTTCACAAGAACCTAAATTATCTACCAATATATTTAATAGTTCTTGCATAGATGTCAGTTGATAACTATTAATGCAATTACGATGATATTGCTGTTGTAAATAATCGCTAATCCAAAAGGCAATCTCTAAAGGCGGATTATTGATAATCTTCAGAGTGATGTATTTAGAATCTGGCATTAATGCTTCTAAATCACTATTTATAGGTTCACTTCGTAAATGTAGTTTTGTCGCTATGCCAAAAGCCACAAGTAAGTTTAAAGCCTCAATTTTATGATCTTTATCTTCTGGTTCTTTCTCATCAATAGATACCCAAATTTGTCGAGCTAAATTACGGATAGTATTGACTATTGCCCCCCAGCATTTTCTCCCTTCCCAAAAACGTTCATAGGCTGTATTAGTACGAAATACTAATAACAAACCCAAAACGATGCTGGGAATAACAGTCCCTAAAATTGGTTGGGAAACGGGAATTTTCAGATGATAAAGTATGGAAATTAAAACTCCAAAAGCACCACACAAAAGCACCCGTTTGTAAATCGCCGCAATGACTGATCCTTTTATTTGTAAAGCACTTTCAAACCATGACAGTCTTTTCTCTAACATATAGTAAGTAGGTGGGCGTTAAAAATTGTCGTTGGGGCAAGGGAACAGGGAACAGGGAACAGGGAACAGAAAAATCAATTGTGTAATTAATTCTGTCCCATTACTTAGGTGCATTTTTCTTTGTCGGATTTGGAAAATTGAGGATATCCCCTACCTTTAGAATCAGACAATCCAGCCGTTTTGAGGATAAAATTCTTTGTTAACTGGGATAACTAGTCCTTCCTTCGCCATAATTGCACCGGGAAAACTCGCACAAGCATCTTCACCGACACGATCTAAATAATCATCATTGTGGTCTGGATCATGATGGTAAATTACTAAGGTTTTCACATTAGCAGCTTTAGCAACTTTTATAGCTTCTTGCCAAGTGGAATGTCCCCAACCAATTTTGGGGGATTTGGGGTCACTGTATTCTTCATCAGAATAGGTAGAATCATAAATGAGTACGTCAGCATTGCGAGCTAACCACAAGACATTTTCATCTAAATGATCAGGATAATGTTCAGTATCCGTGATATAGACAGCAGCACTACCTCGCCAATTAACTCGATATCCTACTGCTTTACCGGGATGATTTAAATCAGCGGTTTCTATAATAATGTCATCAATATTGATGGGCTGTCCGATCTGCACATTGTGAAAAGTCAAATTAGACTGCATAACCTGTAATGGTACAGGGAAGTTAGGATGCAGCATTTGGTCATTTAACTGCTGTTCTATAGTAGAACCATCTGGGGCGATCGCTCCATAAATATCAAATTTATTACCACTAATAAAAGCTGGGGTAAAAAAGGGAAATCCTTGAATATGATCCCAGTGGGAATGGGTAAAAAATAAATGCCCCTCTACTGGCATTTGGGACAATAAGGATTTACCTAAAATGTGCAATCCTGTCCCCGCATCAAAAATTAGTCGTTTACCGCCCACCTGCATGGAGACACAAGGAGTATTACCTCCGTAGCGGACTGTATCTAGCCCTGGACTGGGGATGCTGCCCCTAACGCCCCAAAACTGCACATTAAATTGGTTTTCTATCCTAGACATGGGTATTGTTGGCTGGCTAGACTGAGCAAAGGAATCATGAAAACACAGGACTTCTTATTTATTTAAGTGTATGCTATTTTACAAGTTTTA
>NZ_VILC01000153.1:0-5167 GCF_009712065.1 Aphanizomenon sp. UHCC 0183
GGGGTAGCAATGTGATGAAAATTACGGAATACCACTTTTCAAACATCCTCTGAACCTGTGTCGGGAACAGTGGAGAAAAAGAGCCACAGAAAAAAATGAGAGGAATGGAAATCAAGATCAGAGACTTAAGCACAAGTCGAGACCTTTGGAAATCGAAAGCACTGTCAGCACAGCAACAAAAAGAGCAATTGGAACAAGAATTAGAAAATTTGAAAAAAAAACTGAATTTGACAAATTAAAGAAACAAAATAATCATGTAACCGAATTAAGAAATCAAGAGCTAGAAGAGTTAAGACCCAAGGGGCATAGTTACTTAGTTTGCGTCATAGAAACAGCAATTAAATTCTTAATAACAGGTTTAAATAGCCTGATAGGGATTGAAAAAAATTTTGAAATAACAAAACCCTTACGGGACAAGGATTATAAACAATTATTTCCATATTTTCAATGAAATGCCTACACAATAGGGCTTTGAATGATTTTGAACCAGGTTTTCCATAAAAATAACCGAAGAACCAGTTATTGAAATTCTCAAAATAGAAAGTAGCGAAGGATTCTACAAAAATTTTCCATAGGTGCGATCGCTCGCATAAATTGCTGTTTAGGATGTTGGTTGGGAGAGCGATAGCGAAGCGCTCCGCAGGAATCGCTCTTTTTATGTGCGAAATGAGTTAGGCGATCGCTTTTAGGGGATGTAGGAATGCGATCGCCGAAAATTGGGGTAGTTGTGTGCGATAGCGAAGCGCCGAAAATGATACAATAATTCGGATTATTTCAGCAAGGAAAGCAAATAAACTAGAACAAAAACAATATCAGGAGTTCCTATGAGAGAAAATTATGATTTTTCTAAATTCGTTAAAAATCCCTATTCTAAACAATTAAAAGAACAAGTTACAATTGATTTAGAAAAGGATATAATTCAATACTTTGAAGAAATAGCTCAAGAAACAGGTATTTCTTATTTGAATTTAATTAATCTTTATCTGCGTGAATGTATGGAAAATAAACGCAAATTATCGTTAATGGAAAGCGACAATTAATCGCCATTTAGGAATAAGTTGGGAGAGCGATAGCGAAGTGCTGACTTGTCAGCTCGCTGACTTTTATCAACAAACTACCAAACAACATCAAGGAACGCAAATTTAATAACCTGCAATTCTGATGTAACCTGGAATGGTGCGTTACGCTGTCGCTAACACACCCTACTTTTGCACCTTATTTAATTCACATTCCTAAGAGGAGAGGGAAAAGGAATAACATTTAATACTGGAGAGGTTTACCAGAGGGGTTTGTTTATACATTAAAAACTTTTCAAACACCCTCTAAGTATGGGCTGGGTTTCCCCGCCCCAGTTTCTATTCAGCGAAGCGAATTTTCAGATAATCATCTTCCATTTTTGCTCCTGCTGGTTGCAGTGCAGCTAAAGCTTGAGGTAATACTAAATTACGGCGATGATTGCCAATAGTAATATTTAACTCATCTCCAGTTTTACTTAATTGCACTTGGCTTTTGGGAATATTCGGTAAATAGAGTTCTAAGCTGTATTGGTTATTCTCTTGGACAACTCTGAGAGTAGTTTCTTTATAATAAACTTGAGTTGGATCTTCATCTTTGTAGAGAGTTTCTTTCAATCTTTCCAAAGCTGCTAAACCACACAATTCTTCAGAGTATAGAGGTACTTCTTTCACTGGCAAAGGTAAGAAATTATTATGAATTTCTTGGCGGTATTGTTCTTGATTTTCCTTCCAGCGTTGGAAAAATGGATCTGTAACCTCTTGAGGAATAATCCGGTTAGCAATTACTAAATCTGTCGCTACATTATACAAACTCAAATAGGCATGAGCGCGAAGAGATTCTTTAATTACCATCTTTTCGGGATTGGTGACTAGACGCACAGAAGTTTGAGTATTGTCAGTTAAGACCTTTTCCAAAGCTTCAATCTGCTCATAAAACTCATAGGGTGCGTCCATTACCTCCTTATCTGGTAAAGAAAAACCAGCAATAGGTTTGAAAAAAGGTTCTACCAGTGGTCTGAGGGCAACGGAAATATTTTGAAACGGTTTGTAGAAACGACGCATATACCAACCGCCAACTTCAGGCAAACTTAACAGCCGTAATGCTGTACCAGTAGGGGCAGAGTCAATAATTAAAACATCATATTCTCCGTCATCATAATGACGTTTCATTCTCACCAGTCCGAAAATTTCGTCCATACCCGGTAAGATTGCTAACTCTTGCGCTTGTATGCCGTCCAAACCTCTGGCTTGTAAAACTTGGGTAATGTAGCGTTTCACAGCCCCCCAATTACCTTCTAATTCTTGCAGGGCATCTAATTCTGCCCCCCACAAGTTAGGACGAACGAGACGGGCATCATGTCCTAATTCTATGTCAAAGCTATCTGCAAGGGAATGGGCGGGGTCTGTACTTAAAACTAATGTCCGATAGCCGATTTCCGCACAACGGAGTCCAGTGGCTGCGGCAACGGAGGTTTTACCCACGCCACCTTTCCCTGTCATTAAAATTACTCGCATCAATTATTCCTTATGCCTGGATTTTATTTACATTTATTTACATTATGATGGTTTTTTCCCAGAAATGAAATGTTGCTTAATTACATCTAAGCGAGAACAATGCCAATAATCAATATGGGAAACAATTAAACCCTCGGCATTCAGACGTAATTCACTCCAACCAGAAACAGAAATATAGGGTTTCCAGGGTAATGGGGAATTCCAACTCATTGTCCATTCAGTTTTAATAATTTCTTCCTGAGATTGGATGTGATGTAAATCTAGTTTGAGATTGAAGAAAAAAGTTTGAATGAATTTAATCATCCATTTATAAAGTTCAATTCCCCGAAACTTGAAAACAGCATCTTGAAAATAAACATTGTCGGCATAAATGCTGTAAGTTTGATTTTCAGGAAATCTAGCATAATCGGCTTTGAGGGTTTCAATAATATTCATAAATTAAGAAAAGTAGGAATTAGGAGAAAGAAAGAAGAAGTCAGACTGATTGATTCTGACTCGGTGAACTCTTCATCACTGATTTACAAAATTACCAATTACAGTTTGTAGCTTAACTCTAGCACAATCTCTTTCTTCTACAGGTAAACAGGATAAAGCAAATTCAAACTCATCTATCTTTTCAGTTAAGGCATTGACTAATTCTTGTTTACCTTCTTGTAGGCTAAGTTCGGATTTACCTAGATCAATTTCGACGGATTCTAAGGATCCTAAAGTTCCCACAATTAAACTATTTTTGCCATTTTGTTCTAAATCAAGTTGATCTTCTAATTCAGGGCTAATCATTTTTGATTTAGTAATTTCTAGAATCTCCTCAGTTGTACACTCTAAATCAGTTTGGGCTTCTCTTAATAGCTGTGCTGCTTCTTTCAGTTTTTCATTTGCGAGTTCTTCCATAATTTTTTTCTTCTCTAAAAGTAAAGATAATTCTTTTTGAGCATCTAATAATTCTTGTTGCTGTTCGGCAATTTTAGCAGCTTGGTTTTTAATTTGGTTTTGAATTTGTGCAAGTGTCATCATCAGGATTCCTTAAAGATTAATCGAGTATGTTTTGTGCATTTTTTCTCTTGTTGCTGTTTATTATTTATTCACAGGTTAGAGACTTTTGATCATCTTTCCCTCATCAAGAATTTGGTGCATTGCGCTGTCGCTAACACACCCTACGGATATTTTTAATCATCAAACCGGATGTCTATATTTGGTTTTTGCCTATTTTAGACGGATTTTGGTAGATATTGACTACCCTAAGCTACTTAATATTGCTCAGAAATCATAAGAATACCCGGTAAGTGGGAAACGAGCGCGTCTTTAGACCTGAGAGGGAAACGACACGAGCGGTTTTAACCGCTGTGGATATTAAAATTGAAACCAGATTTTTGATTGGAATCTGGAAACCTGGTCAGTACGGCTTGCTTGATTACTCTTGCAAGCCCAGTCCCTTTAGGGCTGGGTTACTGACTGAGGATTCCTACAGCGATTTCCAATCATATAAGGTACATCTTAGCCCCCTCATCGCTTGCGGGGAGGGGGTTGGGGGTGGGGTTCTTGTTCCGGGTTTGATGACAATTTGCTGTAAATATACTTGAAGAAACTGACAGACAATTGCTATGTATGCTCATATTAGAGTAAAAATATTACCATAACCACTCTCACTAAAATAACTTTGGGTTATGAAAAAAGCTGTCTACTGGATAATGGGTGAAAGGGCAGGGCGAACCATAGTTGGGACTTGGAACTGGTTATGGGGAATGCCTGTGGAGTCCGGTGGTAAGGTGGCTGTAGCTGTTGCTGAAGAATCCCTTCAGTCAATGCAGGAAGCTGTTCAGAAGTTGGCTGTAGCGGTTGCGGCTCAGGAGGGGGCTTATAAAACTGCTAAAAATAAATATGAGGCAAAAATAAAAGAATTTAATACCTTAGAGCAGCAAGCTATGGTTGCTCAAAAAGGTGGTAATGAAGAAGGTGCGCGAATGGCTATGAGTAAGGCGATTCAAACGGAGCAAATCTTGCCTAAACTAGCGGAAATGGTGAAACAGGCGGAAACGGCGGTCAAGGCTTCTAAGGATAAGCTGAACCGTGAGCGCATGAAGTTAGAAAGCTACAAAGCGGATATGCAAAATATGAAGGATATGTCAGAGGTGAATGAAGCTCTGGCGATGATTGCTAGGGTCAATAATGAGTTTGATATTGGCTCGGCTAAAAGTGATTTTGAAAAGGCTAGGGGGGCTGTGGAACGTCGAAATTTACAGACGGAGGCTTTGGCGGAATTATCGGAAAATCCTACCGAAAAACTCCAGGCTGAGATTGAAAATATGACATTAGATGACGAGGTTGCTCGTCGTTTGCAAAGATTACAAGATCCCCCATCTAAACAATTACCAGATTGACACTCCCCGATCTAAAGACACGGGGATTCTACATTCACCGTCAAAACTTGGCTTTTCCAGGTTTGCACCCTTACGGGTTCGCCAGTCACTCATGGGGGAAACCCCCAAGACCGCGCTGGCTCACCAAGTAGAGTAGAGACTTCAACTCCTGTAGCGTTAATTCGGGGATGCCCTCCCCTATTTTTTGCAAGATTAAGAATATTAACTGCTGCGTTTGTATCTCTGTGCAATTCGCATCCACAACTACATTTATGGGTG
>NZ_VILC01000154.1:0-2412 GCF_009712065.1 Aphanizomenon sp. UHCC 0183
CCCATTCTGAATGAGGAGAGTTTCAAATTCATCAAAAGTTAGATTTTCTGGACTATTTTGAATTTAATTTGCGATCGCTTGTGGGGATGTGGGAATGCGATAGCGTAAGCGCTGCTGCAAGCAGTTCGCTGTTTTAGGGTAGGGGATGTGGGAGGTGCGATCGCCGCAGGCATCGCACAAATATACTCAAAACGGCTAGAATCTGGACTTTTTTATCATACAAAGAATAAGGTTCAAAGCCTCTCCAGTATTAAATATTATTCCTTTTCCCTCTCATCTTAGAAGAGGGTTAGGGAGAGGTGCAAAGGAGAGGTTTACCAGAGGGGTTTCATATTTGGTTAAACTATGAACCGTTTGCAGTATAGCTCATAAAAACTTTTGCGGTTATAATTATTAGTAATATGGTAAGTTATATTAGCTACTATGACTAACACATTACAATACATCTGTGATTCAGAAGGTCAAACAGTTTCTGTAGTTGTTCCCATTGCCATTTGGCAAGAAATAATGGCTGAGAGAGAAACTGCTTATTTGTTGAGCAGTCCAGCCATGAAAGCGAGATTACTTACCGCTAGAAAACGTCAAGATGGAATTTCTTTGGAAGCAACCTGTGAGAAACTTGGAATTTGATGCAGATGCTTTTGAGGATTTAGCTTGGTGGATCGAAAGCGACCGTAAAAAGCATTAAAAATCATCAAACTCATTTGAAGGCACAGGACAACCTGAAGCACTAAAACACGATCTATCTGGCTGCTGGTCACGACGAATCGATCAAGAACATCGTCTGGTTTATGAAGTCTTAGAAGATAAAATCAGAATTCTTGCCTGCCGGTTTCACTACTGAAAATTGCTTTTTGGGGGTGTGGGAGGGCGATAGCGTAAGCGCTGCTGCAAGCAGTTCGCTTTTTGGGATGATGGGATGCGATCGCTTTTTTGGGATGATGGAAGAGCGACCTAGTAATCGGTTGTTCGTAGCAATCATATAGTAAGATAATAAATAATTTTTTTACGTATTTAATAATGATTGAAAGTCTATATCTTGATACCAGTATTATTGGCTATCTAACAATTAGACCAAGCACTAATCTAATTACTGCTTCAAATTCAGTAATTACACAAAATTGGTGGGATACTCGTCGGGAAAATTTTACTCTATATATTTCGGAAGTAGTTCTAGAAGAATTAGCCAGAGGAGATCAAGAAATAGCTACTAAACGACTGGATTTAATAAGTGAGTTACCATTATTAGCACTCAATGAAGCAGTGGAAGAATTAGCCCAGCAATTTCTGACAAAAAGCAATCTTCCTCCTAAAGCATCTGATGATGCCTTGCATATTGCCTTAGCCACTGTTTATAAAGTAGATTATTTGTTAACATGGAACTGTAAACATATTGCCAATGCACAAATCCAGAAAAAACTCTCACAAATTAGTATTGAATCTGGATGTCAGTAACCCAGCCCTAAAGGGATTGGGCTTGCAAGAGTAATCAAGCAAGCCGTACTGACCAGACCACCCTGAGTTTACTCTCATGGTAGCCGTTATTTGAGTCACGACACCCCGGAATGCGAAGCTAGTTCCCTGCTCTGTCGCTTGTGATTAAACAGTTCTAAGGTCACTGGAACAGTGTTGCAAGCCTAACAAGCTCTTATAACAGGTCGAAGCTAACATTACCCCAGAAATGGGAGTTGGTTTCCAGATTCCAATCAAAAATCTGGTTTCAATTTTAATATCCACAGCGGTTAAAACCGCTCGTGTCGTTTCCCTCTCAGGTCTAAAGACGCGCTCGTTTCCCACTTACCGGGTGTTCTTATGAACTACCAACGATTTGTACACCTTATGAACTTATGGGAGATTAAATATGTGGAAAGATGAAGTATTGGAAGAAATTTACAAAATCCGAGAAGAACACGCTAAATCTTTTAATTATGATTTGCATGAAATTTGTCAAGATTTAAGAAAAAAACAGGTAGCTAAAAACAGAAAAGTTATTACTCAGCCGCTCGTAACATTATCATCCTCAACTAAATAGGCTCGCTGTTGTAAGGGATGATGGGATGCGATAGCGAAGCGCTGCTGCAAGCAGTTCGCTGTTGTAGGGGATGTTGGGAGGTGCGATCGCTGTTTGGGGGATATGGGATGCGATGGCTTTTTGGGATGATGGGAGTGCGATCGCTGTTTTGAGGATGTGGGAGTGCGATCGCTTTTAGGATGTGGGAGAGCGATCGCTGTTTTGGGGATGTGGAAGGGCGATCGCTTTTGTGGGGATGTGGGATGCGATCTCTGTTCTGTAGTGGTGGGAAATGCGATCGCTTGATAAAATAGAAGTAACTTAAAGTTACAGGATAAACAAATAAATGATCACATTAGAAATGGCGATAGCTTTGCTCGCCGCAGGCATCGCTCCAAAAT
>NZ_VILC01000154.1:2802-4388 GCF_009712065.1 Aphanizomenon sp. UHCC 0183
AGCAGAAAGGGAGCAGTGGAAATGGATATTAATTAGAGGACTTTATGACCGGGGCTTCACAAAGGAGAAGGTTATTAAGTTATTTAAAATCATCGACACAATGATGACTTTACCTAAACAATTGCAAGCAGGATTGGTCACGAAAATTAAACAATTCGAGGAGGAAAGAACAATGCCTTTAATTAGCCCAACAGAACAACTAGCTATGGAACGGGGAATAGAAAAAGGAATAGAAAGAGGAATAGAACAGGGAGAGCAGCAGCTAGTTATACGACAACTAAATCGGCGAATTGGTGAAATTGAATTATCCTTGATTGACTCAATTCGTAGATTAACAATTGATAAATTAGAATTATTGGGTGAAGCTCTGTTAGATTTTTCTTCTGTGACTGATTTAGAACAATGGTTACAAAATAACCCAGAGTCTTGAGATTAATCATACTGAATTAAATAGAGCGATCGCCTTTTTGGGGATGTGGAAGGGCGATCGCTTTTGGGATGGTGGGAGTGCGATAGCGAAGCTCACCAAAGGAATCGCTTTTTTGCTATTATCTTGACAATAAACAATAAACTGCAAATGCCAAGTAAACTAATTTTTGATAAATATTGTTATTACAATGAGAATTATTGCTCGGAGTACACTAAGAGAATATTGGCAAAAACATCCTGATACAGAACAGCCTTTAAAAGCATGGTTTGATGATGCTACCCGTGCAAATTGGCCAAGTCCATCAGATATTAAAGAAGTTTATGCTAATGCCAGTATCATTGCTAATAATCGAGTAAGTAGGTGAACACAATAAAACCAAACTGTGTAAAGAAATGTAAAATCGCCTAAACCCTCTTCACTCTTGCCTCTTGCCTCTTGCCTTTTGCCTTGCCATAACGACAATTTTCAACGCCAACCTACTTAGTCTTTAATATTAAAGGTAATAATTATCGTTTAATTGTCCATATTCGTTATGAGATTGGGATTATTTTTATTCGCTTTATTGGTACTCATCAAGAATATGACAAGATAGATGCTACAATCATTTAGGGAGGTTCGATATCATGAACTTAAAACCAATTAGAACAGCAGCAGATTATCAACAAGCCTTAAAAGAAATTGAACAAATTTTTGAGGCTGAATCTAATACACCAGAATATGAAAAATTAGATATTTTAACGACTTTAGTGGAAGTTTATGAACAACAAAATTATCCTATTGAACCTCCATCGCCCACTGCCGCAATTTTATATTATTTAGAAAGTCGTAATCAAGGAATTTCTACTTTTATTGAAAATTTAAAACATCATGGAGTTAGTGAAGAAATAATTAATACAGCTTTAAATGAAATGATTCACGGATGATGGGATGCGATAGCGAAGCGCTCCGTAGGAATCGCTGTTTTGGGGATGATGGGATGCGATGGCTTTTTGGGATGATGGGAGTGCGATCGCTGTTTTGAGGATGTGGGAGTGCGATCGCTTTTAGGATGTGGGAGAGCGATCGCTGTTTTAGGGATGTGTGGAGGTGCGATAGCGAAGCGCTCCGTAGGAATCGCTTGTTTGGGTCTAAAATAGAAATAATTTGAAGTTCCAAG
>NZ_VILC01000155.1:0-4196 GCF_009712065.1 Aphanizomenon sp. UHCC 0183
TTACCTGTAGAACTGCCAAAGCTCGTAGCACCGCGTTGTACGTAGTCGCTGTTGAAGGTGGCAGTTCCACTTACGTTGAAGTTAACAGTTAGGGAATTGGTAGTATCTCCGGTGCGGGTGAAAGTATAGAATAGGTTTTGTGATCCATCTTCCGTAACTCTAGTTGGCGAGGTGAGAGATAGACTTACGGTGGGGTTGTTATACTCTACCTCTAGTTTTTGACCATTTACTTCTAGCCAACCTCTATCATCTTCGGTCTTTAATTGTGCTAATACACCGGGAGATAACACCTCGCCCTGTACTAATGCCGCAAAAATCACCCCCTCATCTCCCAGGCTATCCACCTGGTTGATTTGAGCATCCACATAATGCCCAATTTCTTCTAAAATCACATTAACTATCGCGGCTGGTGAGGCTGTATTTAAAAAAGATTCTGATAGATAAATCTTATTATTGCTGCTGGCATAAGCACCATTCGCCGTCCCCAAAACTTCCCCACTCACTACCTCAATTGAGGGAAGTTCGCTGAAATCTCGACTTTGCCACTGCTGTTGTAATTCCCTCGCTTTGATAACATCATAATTTGTGCCAAAAGCAGTTTGCCAATTCGCCCAAAACCTACCAGATTCAGCAAAATTAACCAAAATATCGTAAACAGAAGGAAAGAGTGCCAACCAACTTTTCATAGTAATCTCCTTAATTACTAAAAACCAATGTACGCAGTCACGTAATTCTCTTTTCTAGTGACTTAACTTTATCATATGCAAAAATAATTGACTACTATAAACTGCGCTTCCAAATCGAATTTAATTTCCGGGATGCTAAACAGTTTTGGGGATTGGAAGATTTTATGAACAGAGGTCAAACTGCTGTGACTAATGCTGTTAATCTTTCTTTTTTTATGGTCAATTTGTTCCATCATCTTTTAGCTTGTGTTCCGTCAAGATAATCCCGGTGGTGGGATTGTTGATCTTCAGGCTTACTGTCGGGGTTTTCGATATGTTCGAGAAATGTTAAAAATGCTTCCGCAACAGCCTGAGCCTATTTTATTAGCCCAGATTTTTGCCAAACCGTTCACAGGGGGTAGGGATTTATTAAAAAGCCTAAAAGCCCTAAAAGCTTTGTCTGTTGGGCTTTTGAGCCAAATTGACATATTGATGAACGGTTCCCAAATTAGCTAGAAAACGATTTGCAAACCAATATATAGGGTTTGCTGAAAAAGTTGTCTGTGAGGGCAGGGAACTCTTAACTGGGAACTTTCTAATAGTTTCAACTATCTGGATATCCTCAATTTTCCAAATCCGACAAAGAAAAATGCACCTATTTTGAGACACTATCAGCCAAAACCTTGCACTTTTTTGTGATAAAAATCCGCGAAACCCTTATTAATAAATGGTTTTAGCTTTATTTAGCAAGCCATATATAGGACTCTTATTTAATTTTTGAACAGAACTCGGTACATACTGAAATCCTTCTTCCCTGTTCCCTGTTAAGAGTTCCCTAACTCAACGGAAAATTCAGGAATCAGACCGGATTCCTATAGAGATTTTGCGAATTTTAAATAACCTCAAGAAATCAAATCTATACTGTTTTTTATGGTGTTTTCGTTGAATCTCATATAGAGCATTTTTTGTACCCCCCGTGAACAGTTACATCTTTAATTATCCCTCTTTAGTATTCCTGCTGAAACAATAAAAGGTTTTATTGAAGCCAAATAACTATATATACTTAATCAATTCTAATCATGCTTAATTTCCAATCTAGCCGTTTTGAGTATATACTGAAAACGGTTCATAGTTTAACCAAATATGAAACCCCTTTCCAAACCTCTCCAGTATTAAATGTTATTCCTTTTCCCTCTCCTCTTAGGGGTTAGGGAGAGGTACGGGGAGAGGCTTTGAACTTGTTCTTTTGTTCTTTGTATGATAAAAAAGTCTAGCTTCTAGCCGTTTTGAGTATAACATGAAACCATTACCACAAGCTACACTTAAACCACAGGGTAAAGTAATTGAGAAAGAAAAATCGCATTCTGGAATATTCTTAGGGGATAAATGCTATTGGAATCCTGCTACTTTACCAAATGGTCACGTTGCCATAATCGGTACTTCTGGAAGTGGTAAGACTCAAACGTTAAAAGCGATCGCCTATGAATTACCTAAATTATTTCCCAGTATAAAGAATATTATTATTGATTATCACGGAGATCAGCAGTTACCTAATGAAGTTTGTTATCCCTTGGATATGGAATCACCTTATGGGATTAATCCATTAACAATTGATTTAGATACTAAAGGTGGTGGACCAGCACTGCAAGGAATAGCAGTAGCGCAATATTGCGTAAAGCCTTGACAATGGGAGCAAATCAGGAAGGATTAATTATAGAAATATTAAGTCATTGCTATAAACAAAAAGGAATTACTCAAGAAAGCGTAAGCACCTGGACTAATAAACCACCAACTTTTCAAGACTTACAAAATGAGATTACAGCAAGAATAGAGAATGGATGTAGAGAATCCTCTAAATTAGCCTTAAAATTAGCTGCAATGTTTGAGTATGGAATCTTCAATAAACCACAGCCTAACTTAAAATTACCCCTAATTAGATTTGATTTATCAGCACTTGGTAAAGTTCCTGGGTTGAGCGCGATCGCTACTGAAGCAATTATCAAACAATTGATGGACTCTCATCGAATTATGGGAGAAATTGATGGTAAAATCCCTAGAACGTTTATTATAATTGATGAAGCTAAAGAAGTTAAAAATAGTAAAACTTTAAATATTATATTAGGTGACGGCAGAAAATATGGCCTATGCTGTATATTAGCTTCTCAACGTGATGCAGAATTGAGTAAAGAAGTTATAGCCAATACAGCTACAAAAATTATACTTATGCTGGATCAAACCGAAGTTAAAGCCGTTTCTAATCGGTTCAGGTTTTCACCCAATTTAGTGGGACAATTGCAGCCATTGGAGGCATTGGTTAGAATGGGGACAGAAGGCATTAAAACTAACATAAAACCATTTTATGAAAGGTATCAAGAATAATCAATTAAACATCGGTCAGGTCTGATGTTGGGATATACAGAGCGATAGCGTCCCGGAGGGAACTAGCGCTCCGCAGGAATTGCAAAGCGCTCCGAAGGAATTGCAAAGCACTAGGTAAAAATCGCTACAATTAGTTTTTAGCCCTCTAAGTAATCCCTTAATAATTTTTTCTTGGTTTGAGCTAAATCTTCCTTCTCTGCTTCTGTCAATTCGAGTCTAAATTTTTCCACTTCCAATTGTTGCTTCAATTTTTGTTCTGCACTTAAATTAATTGGTAATTTTTTGATGTCGTTATCACCGGGAATAAATTGATGATGACGGTACATAAACCTAAAATGCCGTTTGTCCTGTGATGGTAGTGCATCCCACACTTTAGATTCCCAACCTGGTGGCATAAACTCAAGTTGCAACTGCTGAGAGTTTTGCAGTTGATTTTCTTCAAGCTGCTGTATTCGCATTTCCATTTTAGGAATCTTTTTGCAAGCTTCTTTAGCGATCGCCTCACACTGAAGAAAATAGCTTCTAATTTTTTTTCCTTGCTCAGTCCCAGCCATCATGCCCATTGACTTAAAACAATCAACGGTTAAAATAATCTTCTCACATCGGCTAGAACCCTTGCCATCAGCGCACTTAACCACTTGGTTAAATGAAGTAAAATCTACTTCTACCTCAAAATTTCTTTGAAGTTTTAACTTAGCTTTTTGCTTGGTAGAATACCCCAACCACTG
This sequence comes from Aphanizomenon sp. UHCC 0183, assembly GCF_009712065.1. Classification (NCBI taxonomy): domain Bacteria; kingdom Bacillati; phylum Cyanobacteriota; class Cyanophyceae; order Nostocales; family Aphanizomenonaceae; genus Aphanizomenon; species Aphanizomenon sp. UHCC 0183. Next base: position 3,773 of record NZ_VILC01000155.1, read on the forward strand.
CCATGCGTCATCAAAATCTATGGGAAATTGATCATCAGAAAAATAAAGAGACAATGCAAAATCTTGGTCAAATGTTATGCTAGTCATAGTTCATTGTCTATAAATGGACTACCAGTGAAACAGCCAATGGAGAATTTACGACGTTCTCCTTTGGTTCTGGTACTACAATTTTACAATATTTTAATATGAATAATAATATAAATACCTCTTTTTATATAGCGATCGCAAAGCGCTCCGTAGGAATCGCAAAGCCATCCATAGCGTAAGAATCGCTCTTTAATTATAGTGGGAAATAAAATGTTATATTATTGATGATTCACGGTGTTTTAGTTTTGGTGAATTGTATGAAAAATAATAATTTGGCAATAAATATCTTTTTTGCAATTGCGATACCTGCGGTGAGCTTCGCTATCGCACTATCAAC
>NZ_VILC01000156.1:0-3979 GCF_009712065.1 Aphanizomenon sp. UHCC 0183
AACCAGCTTGCAATCATCCAGTTCGGCTCAAATTAATTGCAAATAAGCAGGATGCCTATAAGCAAAAGGTTTTGGAGTCATCTCAGTAGTAAAAGAACTTGGGTAACATGGCGAAGAGAGGATTTATCCCTTGAGCAAGACAAGCTTGTCTTTGACTTGCTGTCGGCTACTTTGGGTATACCGAACCGTAGTTTGAATAGCTGGAGTTCCCTTTTTGGTGATATGACCGAGATAATAAGCAACCTCCTCCAAAGTCCATCCAGCTTCACGCGCTCGATGAGCGAAATCATGTCGCAGATCATGAAAAGTTACATCATGGATAAGTTCCCACTCTTCAACATTTGCTTGTGCTTTAATGTTTTTCCACCAGCGATGAATGCCCGCTTCAGTTAGCCGCTCACTGCGTTGAGAAGTAAAAGTGTAAAAACTCTCAGTATCTCGTCCACCGTGATAAATATATTCATACAAAGGTCGTCGGGCAGCGTTAATTAGATCAATATCTCGTGCCTTACCTCCTTTATAACCAACGTGCAACCAGCCAACTTTTGGTCCAATATGGGTATGCTCCATCATTAGCCACGAAACATCACTAACGCGACAACCAGCCCAGTACCCCAGTGCAAATACAGCATGGCTACGTGGATTACCATCTCGTTCAATTAAGCTGCGGAGAATATAACGTTGATCAGTGCTCAATTGTCTGGGAGCTAAAAGTGCTTGAGGTGGAATATTTAAACCTCTAGTGGGATTACGACGCAAAATCCCCTTCTCCTCAATCAGCCATCGAGCAAAACCACTGACAGCAGATTTAACTCGCGCCCTGTGAGTAATGCTATAACCTGACTGCTCCAGAGAGGCCAGATAAACTTCCATCGCCGTTTTTGTCAACTGTTCGGGATGAAAATTGCCTCCACACCCAGGACGTTCTACAATCCAAAGAAGAAGTTGTCTGAGAACGCGCATATAAGCATCAATGGTGCTATGCGTTTTACCTCTTAGAAACGCCTCATACTCTACTAGTAGAGCTTCTGCTTCAGATAATAACTGTATATCCACAGCACCAAACTTCCTTCAAAAATTTCTGTGGTGAGTTTTCGAGCCTCATTTGAAACTAATCTATCTCGAATTGTCATACTTTTTCACCAAACTAGCAACAGAATGTAATTTCTGTGGTCAGTTTTCTGCTACAAACTTAAAGATAACCACAGTACATGAGGCAAACATACTTGAAGCATGATCCGCAAGAAAATTCCATCAGAAGCTTTAACCAACTTGCGCCATCGACTTGATATGTTACCAAGCCGTTGCCAAGAGCGTCGGCAGCTCATGGAAGAAACGGCAAATTTGTATGGCGTGTCAATAGATACCCTGTATCGCGCTTTGCGTAACTCATCCCGACCTAAATCCATCAATCGCTCAGATAGCGGCACACCTCGGAAGCTGTCACAAGTAGATATGGAAATGTACTGCGAAGTCATTGCAGCGACGAAAATTCGCACCTGCAACAAGAAAGGGCGGCACGTTTCCACAGCACGGGCAATTGAACTTTTAGAAGATTTTGGGATGAACACGCCACAAGGTTTCGTTCAACCACCCAAGGGCTTGTTAACCAAAGCCACTGTCAACCGTTATTTGAAAACATGGGGCTACGACCATCTCACAATGACCCGTCAACCACCTGCGGTACGTTTTCAAGCAGAGTACAGCAATGAATGTTGGCATTTCGACCTTAGCCCATCAGATTTAAAACACGTAAAACAACCCTTGTGGGTAGAACCAGGGAGAGGAAATCCGCTGTTGATGCTTTATAGTGTCGTCGATGACCGTAGCGGTGTATGTTACCAAGAATATCATTGCGTCTATGGAGAGGATGTAACAGCAGCGTTGCGCTTCTTATTCAATGCCATGACAGCGAAAGCTTCAGACGGATCTCCCTTCCAAGGGATTCCTGAGATGATCTATACGGATAACGGACCAATTGCTAAAAGCCATGTATTTCAAAACGTGATGGAATGCTTGGGAGTTAAGCTGGCTACCCATATGCCTGCGGGTAAAGATGGTAGAAGAGTAACAGCTCGCTCCAAAGGGAAAGTTGAAAGACCATTTCGGACAGTTAAAGAAGCCCACGAAACCCTTTACCACTTTCACGAACCGGAAAATGAAGTTGAGGCTAACCTATGGTTACGCCAGTATTTGCTAAATTATAACGACCAAGGACACCGTATAGAAGCACACTCACGCCTGGAAGATTGGTTACGGAATCTGCCCAAGAGCGGAATCAGGCAGATGTGCAGTTGGGAGCGGTTTTGTACTTTTGCCCGCGAACCGCAACGAAGGAAAGTGGATGGTTCGGCTAGAGTATCTGTTGAGGGTATCGCCTATGAAGTAAACCCAGACTTGGCAGGCGAAACTGTGGTGCTTTGGTGGGGTCTTTTTGACAACGAGTTATACGTAGAATTTAATGCCCAACGCTATGGTCCATTTTATCCTGTTGATGGTCCTATCCCCTTGCATCGCTATCGCAAGCACAAGAAAACTAAAACCGAAGAACGAGCCGACAGGATTGCAGATTTAGCTAAAAAGCTGGGCTTGCCACGAACTGCTTTGGATAAAAATGCGGATCTACAATTTCTGGTAGATAAATATAAAGAACTAGAGCCAACTGTCACACCTTTTAAAGACCCAGACCCATACCAAGAATTTACGTATCCCACCGTGTTGTTTGCAAAAGGGGCGATTTCTGATTATCTAGCCTTACCTTTGGCAAAATTATCCACCGAACAAATCGCCTTTATTGATGGACTTCTGGCTGAGACTTTGAGTAAAAAAGTGATTATTGAACGAGTACGGCAGTATTTCCAAAAGCCAAAAAGAGGGGAACAAAATGCTCACTGAAGTTATGGAACACTTTCATTTGGTTAAGGAATTTCCCAAGGCTGGGTACTATGAGACAGACCACCAAAAGCAAATGTTTAAGGATATTAAATCCGCAATTAATTTCGGGAAGTTGGTTGCCATAACGGGAATTATTGGGTGTGGGAAGACGACGACTTTACGGCGTTTGTTTGATGTTTTGGAGAAGGAAGGTAAAATTACCGTCTCGAAGTCGCTTTCTGTGGATAAAGACCGGGCGACGCTACCAACACTGATTGCTGCTTTATTCTACGATTTGTCCACAGATAAGGAAATTAAAATTCCATCTCTTGGTGAAAAACGGGAACGGGAACTACGCGACCTGATTAGAAAGGGGAAAAAGCCGGTGGCACTGTTTGTTGATGAGGCTCATGACTTACACTACAGTACTCTAACGGGACTAAAACGTTTAATTGAGGTAGTTGAAGATGGTGGTGGTACGCTCTCGGTGGTGCTGGCTGGTCATCCCAAATTGAAAAATGATTTGCGCCGTCCGACTATGGAGGAAATTGGGTATCGAGCAACTGTGTTCTCGTTGGAAGGTATTGTTGGTAATCAGCGAGAATATATTGAATGGCTGGTATCTGAATGTACTATGTCTGATACTCCCATCGGTGAAATATTGGAGGCAGAAGCTATTGAATTACTTGCCACGCGGCTATTGACACCACTACAAATCGAACAACATTTGACACTAGCTTTGGAGGCTGCATACCGAGTCGGGGTCAAACCTGTTACTACGGCGATTGTGGAGTCTGTTCTGTCGAAGCAAATTGATGATTTGGAACCCACTCTCACAAGGCATGGTTATGACGTGAGGGGTTTGGCGGAACAGTTCAATGCTAAACCGGCTGAAATTAAATCGCTGTTTCGTGGGCAGCTTGATCCAACTCGTGCGCGTGAATTACAGGAGCAAATGTTAGCTGCGGGATTACCACTTTAGTTTTGGTTCATTAAATATGGCAGAAGCTCAATACTTTTATAGACAAGCAGATTCACTGCAAGTGTAGGCAGAATTTGTTATTTGCAATTAATTTGAGCCGAACTGGATGATTGTAAGCTGTTT
>NZ_VILC01000157.1:0-3891 GCF_009712065.1 Aphanizomenon sp. UHCC 0183
AAAGGAGTCTTTTTACATGAGGGTAGAGAGTGTGAATTCTCTAGGAGAGTCGGCTCTCAGTCCTAAACGACCTTTCAAGTCGCGCTTATCCCGCGCCCCTCTCTGTTAAATCTGGGCGTGCAGCTTTCACTGCACCCAGCTTCCGACGTTCTTAGCTTTCGCTTTTGCTCATGTGTATGTAATCGTGGCAGCTTTCGTGGATTGCTAGAAGGTTTTTGGTTTTACCATTCTTATGGTTTCCATCTATATGATGTAAATGTACCTTCTCATCACTAAGCAATTTCAGTCCACAATGACCACATTTATGGTTTTGCCGTTTGAAGGCTTTAGAGGTATCGTTGTTATAGAGCTTGCTGTTGCGCTCGCTCCAATAACTCAAATCTCCGTCGTAGGGTGATTTCTCACCTTTGACATTGATGTGTTTGTTTTCGGAGTAGGGAACTGAGGGGAACGCCTTATCTAGTAATTTCTTGCTAGAGTAGCGGTTTTGCTTAGTTTCCTTATTGAACACCCTAAATGCTCTGTGTTGAATGTGGTATAGCGAGTTACGCGACCCGTCCATCTTGCAGAAGCGGTGGTAATTCCTCCAACCTCTAACTACAGGGGCTAATTTCTCAGCCTTTGTGGTAGCACCATAATTCGAGTTGTTGACGATGTGTTTTACTTTCTTGCGAAAAGATTTATAATTGTCCACTGATGGGACGCATCTGAACTTTCCGTTTTTCTGGACTAAAAAGTTCCAGCCGAGGAAATCAAATCCATCTGTCGAGGCGGTTAGCTTTGTCTTTTTCTCACTGACTTTCATTCCCCGCTCTGCTAGAAACTGACTGATTTTGTCAAGTATTTCTGTTGCATCGTCTTGTGGTCTGAGTATTATTACCATATCATCGGCGTAGCGGATTGATGGTTCTGTTACTCTCCCCTGTGTATCTTTGCTCTTATATATGCTTTCGATACCGTTTAAGGCGATATTGGCTAATAGCGGACTTACCACACCGCCTTGAGGTGTTCCTTGTTCGGGAAACTCTGGGTTAACTCCGGCTTTGAGACATCGGAAAATTCCTTGTCTTATGCTGTAAGGAGCAATGAGTTTATCCATAATGGCAGTGTGGTTTATCCTGTCAAAGCATTTTTCGATATCGAGTTCTATAACTCGTTTATCTTTTCCATTGACGCGAGAGTTTAGGTTAGAAAACAGAACTTTTTTGGGCATCATGTGCTGCTCGTCCCGTCCTGAATCCGTAGCTCCTAGCGTGGAAGGTTGCTTCGTGCGCTGGTTCTAATGCGTATTTGATAAGACATTGGTATGCCCTATCTGCAATAGTGGGGACTTTGAGAATTCGGGTTTTACCGTCCTTTTTGGGGATGGGTATTTCACGTAATCCTTGGTGTTTCCAGTCGTTACATTCAGTCCTAAGTTTTTCACTTAGTTCAAACCTTTGCTCGAATGAGAGCGCGGTTTTCCCGTCTATTCCCGCTGTCCTTTTCCCAACATTTAGCTGTGTTACTTGACGGATAGCCAGTAATCTTGCTGCGGTGGATTTCAGAATCAGTTTTTGTAGGGACTTTGCTTTACGCTTGTCTCCAACTTGAACCGCTTTGTACACTCGTTTTTGTAGGCGGAATAGGTTACGGCGGAGTTGCTTCCAAGGTAACGTTTTCCAGGATTCACTAGAGTTGTCTCTGTGTCTAATCATGCTCTGCGACCATTTGTGTATTCTGAACACCTCAGACCAATTACGGTCTGTCCTACCCGAATTGAGGGGGTTCCGCTGCTCGTCCAGCCTACTTATAGGGTTCGACTGCCCTTAGACCCTCAACCCGTTTTTATTCGTTCCCTCGGTTGATTGATAGTTCCGTTAGGTGTAGCCAATTCAACTACTGGATTCCCTAGACTCTTACCGCTATCAATCTAAGGATGCGGCGGGAATTAATTCCAATGAAGTCAGGTTTAGCTGTTGTGTCCTGCTTTGCGGTTAGTCGCTTTTATAGGCTCTGTTTCACCGTGGGAACTCCCCATTAGCACCAGTGTCACCCCACAACGGATGTCTGATTGCGCCCTGTTCCTAGCTTCGACCTCCCGAAACCGAGTCGGGTCATCGTAGGCAGATAGGGAGTCATACCTGAGTCTGGTAGATGGGACTTACACCCATATCAGACCGAGAGTTCAACCTTTCTCTATTTCTAGACTGGGTTGGTTAGCTTATGTACGGACTATAACCGTGATTCAGCTAACAACGAATCGCACTAGATTTCCGAATGTTAGATTACTCTGTCAGGTTAAAACGTCAATATAAATGTCCTGTCATTCAGGTATTAATATTTTTGCAAGAAACTGATAAGGAAGTAGTTTTTACAGAGGAATTTAGAGATGAAACAACCAGACATCGCTACCGTGTAATCAGGATGTGGGAGCAAGATTCAGCATTATTTCTAGATAATCCGGCATTATTACCACTTGCACCACTGACCCGCACCAATTCACCATCTACATTACTAGGGCAAGTTGCTGAAAAAATTGCTAATATTCCTAATAGGGAAGAAAGACAAAATATAGCAGGGTGTACAGAGATTTTAGCGGGCTTGAAATTTGAAAAAGATGTTATTCGCCAATTTTTACGGGAGGATATTATGCAAGAATCAGTAATTTATCAGGATATTTTACAAAAAGGTGAAAAAAAAGAAGCTGTCAAATGGATTACCAGTTTTCTCAATTATCGCTTTGGTGACGTTAATTCATCACTAATAGCCGAAATTCAGGTATTATCTTTACCAAAATTAGAAGCCATGAGAAATGTTTTATTTGATTTTGCAACAATAGCAGACTTGGAAGTTTGGTTAAAACAACAAGAATGATTATTGCTTGTCACTTGTCATTGGCAAGTCATTTGATATCATACTTGCCAAGATTACAAGGATTGGGTTTACCAAAAATCATCTTCAACAGGGTCTGAACCAAACATAAAATCAAAATTACCTTCACCCCTGCTTTTATTCAATATTTCCATAATTTTTGTGGGGTTATCGTGGGGACCGCTGACATAAAATGGGTTTCCATTGCAACCACATTCAATACGTATTGTTCCATCCCATTCTCCAATGTGCGCTCGTGATTTTTCAAAGTCTTTGTGTGGTTGAAATCCTAAGCTTAGAGCGTATTCACAAGCACTAAATATAATCCCTTGGGCAACTTCAAGGGGAATCTCTTGCGGTTCTCCGGGAAATAGATCAAATAATGCTGCTACATCTTCTTGAAACTTTATCCTGTCTACTGTACGTGGTGGTATGGCATCTTTAACACCCAAGCACCATATATCTAAAAGGTAACTACAAAGGGTGATTTTATTGTATCGAGCTTCCCTGGCAATAACTACTAATCCTAAACCGGTATTAATATCATTTTTATTTACGGGTATGATTTTTGTCAACAGATTTCTGATGCTGTTGTCTGCTGGGATTCTTGATAACAATTGGACAAGATTCTCACTTGCTAAACACTGATATATAGGGTCTAATTCTCCTGAAGCTAATCGCTCCGATATCGTTTGTTCTACTTGATTTTTAATCACTGCATTGACTTCTGATACTTTGATACTAGTTTTCGAGCTATTTGTTTGGGAGTTAAATTCAATGCCCGTAAATTAAGGATTTCTTGTTGTTGTGTTGCTATTATCATTTCTATCACCTATTAACCCAAGTTGCTAGTACAGCTTGGCGGAAATAACATGACCATTAAAAGCTCCCGAAAATTTGATAGATTACAAGGCTTGAAAATGGTTCATTCACTTACGCCGCAGTGTACTAGTTATAGTGAAAAGCAATACCTAAGACCAGCAAAGCGATAGCGAAGCGCTGCTGCAAGCAGTTCGCTATATGTCCATAAAGTAATAA
>NZ_VILC01000158.1:0-3880 GCF_009712065.1 Aphanizomenon sp. UHCC 0183
AAAAATTCTACAACTTCACATTAGGAGGAAGTAGCACTTTATTAATCACATGAATTACGCCATTACTAGCTTTAACATCTGCTTTAGTAACTTTGGCGTTACCTACATACACTACGCCTTTTTTAGCTTTTATATTTACTGGTTGACCTTCAACTGTTTTTACATCACCAGGTTTGATATCTTTAGCGTAAACTGCACCCGAAACTACATGATAGGTCAGAATTTTGACTAAAGTTCCTTTGTTTTCTGGCTTCAAAAGTTTTGCTAAAGTTCGTTTTGGTAAGGCAGCAAAGGCTGCGTCTGTGGGTGCAAATACGGTAAATGGTCCTTGACCAGATAGGGTTTCTACTAAACCTGCTGCTTTAATAGCTGTTACCAGGGTTTTAAAAGAACTGTTACCACTGGCAACATCAATAATTGTGCCTACAGTGGTTTTATTAGTATCAGCTTTCTCGCTTATGGGCGCACTCTGGTTGTGTTCTGCAAAAGCAGGAACACTGACGAAAAGGGTGGTTGCAGCTACAGCAATAGCAAGTGTTTTACTAAAAACGGAATTCATGATTTCTCGCTCCCACAAATTTTAGTTGAAATTCACTACCAAAATTGTAACAGAATTTAACAATTTATGTTCATTTGTAACTATTCTGCCAGCATTATTAATAACTGTGCCTCTGTCAATTGGCTAATTCCTAAATTCTGGGCTTTTTCTAGCTTAGAACCGGCATCTGCACCCACAACTAAAAAGTCTGTTTTTTTGCTAACTGAATCAGTAATTTTACCACCTGCTTTTTGAATTAGGGCTTTGGCTTCATCCCGTTTTAAGGTTGGTAATGTGCCGGTGACGACAAAGGTTTTCCCAGCAAAATTTTGATTAATTTCTGCTGCTACTTTGGTTTGGGTGCTGTTGGCTAATTGTAAACCAATGGTCTGGATACGGGAGATTAAGGTTTGATTGGCTGGGGTGCGAAACCATTGATAGACTGATTGGGCGATTTCTGCACCGATACCATAAACGCCTGCAATATCTGATTGTCTGGCGGCTGTTAACTCGGCGACGGTGGTAAACTTCTCGGTGAGTAATTGGGCGTTGACGCTGCCAACGTGACGGATGCCTAAACCATATAATACTCTAGACCAGGGTTGGGTTTTTGATTGAGCGATCGCCTTCACCAATTTTTCTGCCGATTTTTGTCCCATGCGTTCTAACGCAGATAATTTATCTGTTGTCAATTCATATAAATCAGCAATGGAATGTATTAAACCCTTGTCTACGAGTTGATACACCAACTTTTCTCCCACACCTTTAATATCTAAAGCGTCACGACTGACCCAATGTTCAACCTCACCTTTAAGAATCGCAGCACAGGAAGCATTTACACATCTAGTAACAGCTTCGCCCGTTTCTCTGACCACCTGTTGACCACAGACGGGACAATGGGAGGGCATAATGAAAGGTTGAGTATCAGCGGGACGTAGTTCTTTGATGACCCGGACGACTTCGGGAATGATTTCTCCGGCTTTGCGAACAATCACGGTGTCGCCAATACGGATATCTAATTGCTCAATGCGATCGCTATTATGTAAGGTAGCACGGGAAACAGTTGTTCCCGCTAATTGTACTGGCAACATTTCCGCTAAAGGAGTTAATGCCCCAGTTCTGCCCACATTGACAGTAATTTTTACTACACGGGTTGGGGCTTCTTCCGCCGGATATTTTAAGGCTATAGCCCAGCGGGGAAACTTCTGTGTAAACCCCAATTGTTCTTGGAGTCTAAACGTATTTAATTTAACGACAACACCATCCGTCATATAGGGAGAATTCAGCCGTTCTGTATCCCAATATTGGTAATATTCAGCAACTTCAGCGATAGAATGGCAGAGTTTATGATTGGTATCCACTCGAAAACCCATTTTTTGCAACAATTCCAAAGCCTCCCATTGAGTATTGGCAATACTAGAATCATCCAAGCCTGTAATATGCAGAGTATAAGCAAAGAAATCTAACTGTCGCTGTGCTACAATCCGTGAATCTAATTGTCTGAGCGTACCCGCTACAGCATTGCGCGGATTAGCAAATAACTGTTCTCCAGCCTTTTGTCTCTTCTCATTAATTTCCTTAAATACCTGTAAAGGTAAGAATGCTTCTCCTCGGACTTCCACCTTAGCAATATTTTCTAACCCGTCAAAATTCAAACGGAGGGGAATTGAGCGAATAGTCCTGACATTTTGGGTAATATCCTCACCCATTACCCCATCTCCTCGCGTTGTCCCCCTGACTAAAAAGCCATTTTCGTAAGTCAAAGCCAAAGCTGCACCATCAATTTTTAACTCAGATACATATTCTACTTCTCCGGTATTATACTGAGTAGGTGAGTATCGCCGCCACCGCTGATCCCAACTTTGCAATTCTTCAATATTGAAGGCATTTTCCAGGCTATATAGGGGAATGTTGTGACGAACTGAAGTAAAATGGGTGGCAGGGCGATCGCCAACACGCTGAGTTGGACTATCAGGAGTAATTAATTCGGGATTTTGTGTTTCTAATTCTTGCAACTCTCGATACAGCCGATCATAAACCGTATCTTCCATAACTGGCGCATCTAAAACATAATAGGCATAACTAGCTTGTTGCAATAAGCGGCGTAACTCTTCTATACGTTTTACTTCCGGCTGATTTGACATCATCAGTTTCATAACAAAAAATAATAACGGTGGGAATTTAATTATAGGAATCCGGTTTGATTCTGTGAATTTACTTGTGTGGTCAGGGAACAGGGAACAGTCAACAGTCAACAGTCAACAGTCAACAGTCAACAGTCAACAGTCAACAGTCAACAGTCAACAGTCAACAGTCAACAGCAAACAGCGAACAGTCAACAGTCAACAGTCATCATGACTCAAACATTCATAAACAAACCCCCCATTATTATCGCTCATCGTGGTGCAAGTGGCTACCGTCCCGAACATACTTTAGCTAGTTATGAATTAGCAATTGATTTAGGTGCTGATTATATTGAACCCGATTTAGTTATTACTAAAGATGGTGTTTTAATTGCCCGTCATGAAAATGAAATCTCTGAAACTACAGATATTGCTAATCATCCCGAATTTGCTCATTTAAAAACCACGAAAATTATTGATAGTGAAATTAAAACAGGTTGGTTTACAGAAGACTTGACCATAGCAGAAGTCAAAACCTTAACAGCTAAAGAACGTATTCCCCAATTACGCCCTCAAAATCTAGTTTATGAAGGAATATTTCCTATTCCCACTTTTACAGAAATCATTGATTTAGCCCAGCATAAAAGTCAAGCAATTGGCCGTAATATCGGCATTTATCCTGAAACGAAACATCCCAGTTATTTTCAATCAATTGGTTTACCATTAGAAGACACTTTATTATTAAGCTTACAAACAGTTAATTTACCCATATTTATTCAATCCTTTGAAGTTAGTAACCTCAAAGAATTGTCTCGAAAAACAGATTTACCATTAGTCCAACTCATTAATGATACTGGTCAACCTTACGATTTTGTGATTAATCATAATCCCCGAAATTATGCAGATTTATTAAATCAAAAAGGGTTGAAAGAAATTGCCGAATATGCCCAAGCAATAGGTGTAAATAAAAACTTATTAATTCCCAGAGATAATCATGGTCAATTACTATCACCAACATCTTTAATTATAGATGCTCATGCAGCTAATTTACAAGTTCACGCTTGGACTTTTAGAAATGAGGATTTTTTCTTACCCTTAGACTGTCAGGGAAATCCTGAACAGGAATATCAATCATTTTTTAAATTGGGTGTAGATGGTGTATTTAGTGATTATCCAGATAAAGCCTTAAAAGTCAAACTCTATGAATAATCTAATAATA
>NZ_VILC01000159.1:0-3844 GCF_009712065.1 Aphanizomenon sp. UHCC 0183
CCCTTACATATCACATCAACTCAACAGTTTTCCTAATATTACTTAACCAACGCAGAATACATTTTTTAATATCTGCGGGGTTAGTTTGTCAAAGTATGAGGGTATTTATTTTATTTTTTATATTTTTGCAAACCCATAAGACTTAACAGCGGTTTTCTTCTTCAACAACCAATCTAAATGCTGTGGTAATAATTTTGCTAAATCATAATTATTTACTATAGTCTTTCTTGCGGCTGCACGAATAGCTTTCATATCTTGGAAGTTATCTAAAACTTTATTGACTTTATCTGCAATTTGTTCAGGAGAAAAGAAATCTACTAAAAGTCCATTTTTCCCATCTTTAATTACTTCTAAAACTGGTGGAGTATTAGCAGCTATTAACAAACATCCTGTTGACATTGCTTCCATCATTGACCAGGATAAAACAAAGGGACGGGTTAAATAAATATGGGCTGAAGATGCTTGTAATACTTGGAGATATTCATGATAAGGTAATCTACCAGTAAAGTGTAATCTGGATAAATCTAAATCCAGTTTTTCTAACATTAATTGTTTATAGGTTTTACCATCAGGAAGCTGTTTACCATAGGCTACTCTATCTTCTCCCACAACTACAATATGGCAATTTGGTCGTTGTTGTTGAATTAATGCTACCGCTTCCATAAACTGAGGAAAACCCCGATAAGGTTCCATTCCTCTTCCTACATAGGTGACTAATTCTGAGACATGGGAAAGGTCAAGATTAATGCAGGGTAAAACTAATTTAGCATCTGGCTTAGGTTGAAAAAAATTAGTATCAATTCCATCGTGACAAACATTAATTTTACTATGATATTCTGGGGGAAATTGTTGATGTTGCCAATTAGTGGGAGTAAGACCTCTATGGCAATTATATAAATCAATTAAAATCGGGGCGTTTTTTACACGAATTCGACATAAATCATCTGCATTTAATGGTTCACTAGGATCAAAATCAGCATCAGAACCGCGAGGATGATAAAACCATTCAAAGAAACATAATAATTCTGCTTTGGGAAAAACTTCTTTCATAAATAATGTTGGACCCCAACCAGAATGACCATAAATTATATCTGGAATAAAACCCTGTGCTTTCAGGTTTTCTGCGATTCGATATACAGCTTGTCCAGTCAGAACGGCATTTTCTAAATTGCGGACATAATGATGAGTTTGGGGTGCAGTTTGACGGGAAGGTTCATAAATAACTTTATGTACACCTGGTATTGTTCCTTCTTGACGATTGGTAGTAAATACTATTTGATAATTATCATCTTTTGCTAAAGCTGTGGCGAGGTGGCGAAATTGGGCGGGAAAATTGGGATGTAAGAATAAAATGCGTTTGGGAGTTATGGCAGCATTTTTCATAAAGTTTCAATATTTATTTCTAAGTAATAGAATCACGTAAATCATTAAGAGTAATCATCAACGTCATTGGTTCAAGAGGAGACAAAATAAAACCTAAAGCCAAATAAAAATCCTTAGCTTCTTCAGAAATAGCATGAACAATAATTCCTCTAATACCAATTGTATCAGCAGCTTGAACAACCCTTAGCGCCGCATCACGAAATAAAGCACGTCCTAAACCTTGACTTTGATAAGAACTATCTATTGCTAATCTTGCTAAAATTACTACCGGAATAGGGTCAGGCATATTTCGCCGAAATTTACCTAACGCTGATTGTACACTAATCGCTCCAGAAGCAAGGGCATAATACCCAACTACTCTATTGTCAACGCAGATCACAAAAGTTCTAGTTGCACCACTGATTTGATTAGTATAAGCTCGACGTTTTAACCAATCATCAAGAGAAGCGACTCCACAGGAAAAATCAGAGCAGGAGTGATGACTAGAGAGAGTTTCAGGTGGTGTTAAACTTAAACTCATTCTTTATCCCAAGATGGAGTTGTCTGCATGGTTTTGCGTAAACGCTCATTAGGTTGGGGTGGTGCATCTAGTAAGGCGATAAATTCTGCATAAGCCTCTGGACTGGCCCAAAAAATAGTCCGTTCCAGCAAAGTTTCCTCCGCAGCATTCCGCGCTGCTGCCAAAATAAAATCAGTTCTATTTTTACCTAACACTTTGGCGGCCATATCTATCAAATCACGTTCTTCTGGCTTAATGCGTAAATTTAGGGTGTTACGCACAGTTATATTTTTTGTTTTATTGGTCATGGTGGATTTTTTTGGGCGTAATTATTGATTAAATCATTTTAGCATATTGTAATGACAATGACATTACAATATTTGGTGAAAAAATCGCTATTTCTGGTAATAATTATAGCTAAACCCCGTCTAAGATGAAAACCATAGTTATTGAATTGAAAGTAGTGGGAGCATCTTGCTCCCTGCTGTTAAGTAGCGAGCAAGATGCTCGCATTACTTCAGGTTTCAAAATGGATGAGGTTTATAGCCATTAAGGAACGCAAATTTAATAACCTGCAATTCTGATGTAACCTGGAATGGTGCGTTACGCTGCAATACTGTTCGGTTAACGAAAATTTCCACGTAAACAACCTATTGTATAAAACCAAAAAATCATTGAAAATGTTGGGTTTCGTTCCTCAACCCAACCTACGTATTTTTGTTTTTTAGTCTTAACCGAACAGTATTGCGTTACGCTGTCGCTAACACACCCTACTTTTGCACCTTATTTAATTCACATTCCTAAGTAGAGATATTCCGCCGGAACGTCCTAACTACCCTGTCTGGTGCTATACAGCACTTCCTGATGTTATGAGGTACGGTTTTTTATCGCCAAACCCGTAGGGGCGCAGGGTCTGCGCCCTCCATTGCATTTCATTAGAGCGAGAATTGGGGGTTTTTGGCAAGGAAAGGTTAATATTTTTGATGATTTTGATCCGATTAGTAGGTCGCGGTTCGCTATCGCACTAACTTAATTGAGATTTTATATGTTCAGAAATTTGTCTTAAAATTTCTTCAATATCAACAGGTAAATATGGAAAAACGGAATCTTCAGAACCATCATGTAAATGATGGGGATAGGTTGAAATTTCAGGATGATGGGGTGCGTTATCCCAACATTTTATTAGTTCTCTATTTTCAGTTTGCTAATGGAAACTATATTTAATTATTTCTAAGTAGTGAGATAGAATTAATTACACAATGTCATTGCGTTAGCGCAGCGTGGCGTTAGCCATATGGAACGAAGTGAAATGAAGCAATCGCAAGGGTTGTGATTGCTTCCCTTCGCTCGCAATGACTGTAAATATTTTTGTCCAATTACTTACTTGTCCTGATGCTATTTGCAAGAATTCAAACATTTCTAAAAAGCTACCATCTTTTAATGTCAGACGATAACATCATAGTCCTTTATCAGTTTGTGATTCTTCTCGAATAATGGTTACATTTACGACTTCTGGACAAAGTGCAATTACAGATTTTATCCATGCCAAATAGTCATCGGCATTTCTAACATTTTTTATAAAGCTTGTTCTAATTTATGGATTTTTTGTAAGATATCTTTGCGTAGTTCGCATAAGCTGAACCACTCAAAAAAATCCATTTCATCTCCTAAATTTCCTGAGTTAAATTGTTCTAAAAATTGTTCAGAAGCGAGTTGATATTTTTTCTCAAATTTATCTATATCTAAGTTATAGATAGCGAGTTTTTGGCGATAACGGGTTAAAATTACATTTAAAAGTTGTCCAATAATTCTATCTAATTCTGTGTTGTCGCTACAGGTTTCACTCAACAATTCTAATTTTTCTAATGTATTCATAATTATATATATGTTTTTAGTGAAGTTTTTCTTGATTATACACTATTCGAGGCAATAAATATCATATATGGGTGCGGCTCTTTTAGG
>NZ_VILC01000015.1:0-77305 GCF_009712065.1 Aphanizomenon sp. UHCC 0183
AGCATTTTGATTATTTTGGAATTGTTCGTAAAGGTTAATTGTATTTTCTAGGTATTCTTGATGTTTTTCTGGGGGAGTAGTAAAGGAGATTTTAGGAATTGGTAAAACAGCAATTTCTGATGTACTAACATGATTATTTGTACTTGTTAAACTAAAACGCCATTCTAAAAGCTGAGAATTTAAAATAGATAATAATGCAAATGCTTGATTTCTATCTTCGATTAAAAAATAGGAGATACTATCAAAACAATAACATGGAGTTGGTAAATGATTCTAGTTTGAGCTATGTAATTTGTAAACTCAGTCCTTCTGGGTCATTTTTTCATGCTTTAGTCTAAACTCCAGATTTTACCACCAAGACTATTTTTAAATATTTCATTATGGTTATTTGGGTTTTTTGTATCTGTCATAATTCCCCCGATAAATAGTAGGGTGTGTTAGGCTTTAGCCGTAACGCACCATTTCATATTATATATGTTTAAGTAATTTATTCACATTTTTCTGACACACTATAAATATACACTTAGTTAAAAACGGTGCGTTACGCTGCGCTAACGCACCCTACATGATTACAAAGTTTCTAAATCAATTCCTTTTGCTTGTAATTTGGCTAATAATTCCTGATACTGCTGTATAGCTACTTCTTTCTCATGACGTTCTTGTTCAGCACGTTGATATTCTTGTTCAACACGTTGATTAAGTTCCAAAGATGTGAGAAACTTTCTTCCGTCAGGATAATAAATTTCTAAATTATCAGGTGTAATTTGAAAACGTATTCCCAATCTTGGACTTACCCAACCATTAATATCTTCGACAACTGTAAAAGCATCCTCCGCAAGTATAAATCCAGATAATTCTATAGTATCAGGATCATAAATATAATATTCTTCCACACCATAACGTTGATAAAAAAGCGATTTATTAATCATTTTGGGAGTACGATTTCCCGGTGATAAAATTTCAAAAACCACTTGAGGAGGAATATTATTTTCTTTCCATTGTTGATAAGAACCTCTATCTACTTTTGGTCTACCAAACACCACCATAACATCAGGTGCTTGACAAGTTTTGACACTTCCCTCGATAGGATACCAAAGTAAATCTCCAGCAATAAATACATCATCTCGTGATGCAAATAATATTTCTAAATTTTCTTTAATTTTAACAATCCATTCATATTGTTTCGTATTATCTGCCATTGGTTGACCGTCGCTGTCAGGGTAGATGATTTCTGGTGTGGTTTCTGCTGATAATTGCTGTACCATATTGGACATATCTCCCATAGGAATAGATTCTGATATCTACTAAATTAATCATAATAGACATCCGGTGAAAAAAATGTAGAGGCTTTTTGTGTAATACTAAATTAAGATGAAGCTGCATAGAATCAGATTTCAAGAATTATTGAACGCAGATAAACGCAGATGAACGCAGATAAATACGGATGAATTCATGGATTTCATGATTCTGTGCAGTCTCATATAAAATTGAGATAATATCTCTACTTGTAGATGAAACCAAAAAATCTCATAATTTTCACTTAATATATAAAATTAGAGCCAAAGACAAATCTCAACAAACAGACTCCATGCGTATTTCTCTAAACTGGTTAAAAGAACTCGTAGAAATCAAACTCACCCCAGAAGAACTGGCGGAAACCTTGACAATGGCAGGGTTTGAAGTAGAAGATATAGAAGACCGCCGCACTTGGGCTAATGGTGTAGTTGTGGGGAAAGTGCTAGAACGTCAACCCCACCCCAATGCAGATAAATTGAGCGTTTGTACCGTAGATATTGGGGCTGCTGAGACTGTAAATATCGTTTGCGGTGCTGCGAACGTCCGCGCAGATATCTATGTCCCCGTCGCCACCACAGGAACTTATTTACCCAACATTGATTTAAAAATCAAACCCGCAAAACTGCGTGGTGTTCCTTCCAATGGGATGATATGTTCTTTAAAAGAACTAGGTTTACCCACTGATATTGACGGTATTCATATCTTCCCTGAAGAAAACATGGTGGTGGGTAGTGATGTTCGTCCCCTATTGGGTTTGGAAGATGTGATTTTAGATGTCACCGCTACTGCTAACCGGGCTGACGCTTTATCTATGGTGGGTATTGCACGGGAAGTAGCAGCTTTAACTGACGGAAAACTATCAATTCCCCCAGTTGCAGAAGTAGAAAATACCAAGACTGCGAAAAGCATCACTTTAAAAATTTCTGAAATCCAAGCTTGTCCTGCTTATATTGGTACAGTTGTCGAAAATATCAAAATTGCGGCTTCTCCTGAATGGCTGCAACAACGTTTACGCGCTGCTGGAGTCAGACCAATTAATAATGTAGTTGATATCACTAACTACGTTTTATTAGAAAGAGGACAACCTCTTCACGCTTTCGATAAAGAGCGGTTACAATCTGTAGGTGGCGGCGAAAATTTAATCATTGGTGTGCGGTTTGCAGAAACTGGGGAAACTTTAAAAACCTTAGATGGAAATATTCGCAATTTATCAACCCAAAATTTATTAATTACCGCTAATAATCAAGCGGTGGCTTTAGCAGGTGTTATGGGTGGTATAGAAACAGAAGTTCATGAAGGTACACAAAGTTTAGTTTTAGAAGCAGCGTTATTTGATTCTGTGGCTATTCGCCGTTCTTCTCGCAGTGCGGGGTTAAGAAGTGAGGCTTCTGGTAGATACGAAAGGGGCGTAAATCGCGCTGAATTAGAAATAGCTTGTCACCGCGCTTTATCCTTAATTAGTGAATTAGCTGCGGGTGTGATTGTTCAACAAGAAATTTCCGATTATCGTCCAGATGCTTCTACCTGGTCACATTCTATTAACCTGCGTTTAGATAAAGTTAATGAAGTGTTAGGTCCGATTGAATTGGGGACGGAAACAGGAGAATTACAACCAGAAGATGTCGAAAAAATTCTCACGGCTTTAGGATGTAAATTAGCCAAAATTGATGACCGGAATTGGACAGTTACCGTACCTCCCTATCGTTACCGCGATTTAGAACGGGAAATTGATTTAATTGAAGAAATTGCCCGGTTATATGGTTATGATAAGTTCTGTGATACTTTACCAGAAAAATCCGAAGCTGGTTATCTATCTTTAGAACAAGAATTAATTCGCAGGTTACGCGCTTATCTCCGCGCTGAAGGTTTGACTGAATTAATTCATTATTCTTTGGTGAAACCAGGTGAAGATAAACAGATCATTTTAAGTAACCCTTTGTTTGCTGAATATTCGGCTTTACGCACTGATTTGATTTCCGGTTTAATTACCGCTTTCCAATATAATATAGAGCAAGGAAATGGAGCATTAAACGGTTTTGAAATCGGGCGGATTTTCTGGCGCGAAGAAGAGGGTTTACAAGAAGCGGAAATCCTGGCTGGAATTATTGGTGGTGATATCACTGTCGGTAAATGGTCAAGAGGTGGTAAGGAAGAAGCGATTACTTGGTTTGAAGCCAAAGGCATTTTAGAAAGTGTCTTTAAACAACTAAAATTAGTGGTAGAATTTCAACCCGAAAATCGAGATTCTCGCTTACATCCTGGACGCACAGCTTCATTGTGGGTAAAAGGTAATAGACTGGGAACATTCGGACAAGTTCACCCCCAATTACGTCGAGAGAAAGATTTACCAGAAGCCGTTTATGTGTTTCAATTGGAATTAGACGCTCTGTTGGATGCCTGGGATCATGATGATTTGCTAGTTCCCAAATTCAGTTCTTATTCTACCTATCCAGCTAGTGACAGAGATTTGGCGTTTTTTGCCCCTGTGAAAGTGACAGTTTCCGAATTGGAAAAAGTTATTAATAAAGCTGGGAAAGGGTTGTTAAATTCTGTGGAATTGTTTGATGAATATCGGGGTGAACACGTCCCCACAGGACAACGCAGTTTAGCCTTTCGGTTAGTATATCGTGCCAGCGATCGCACTCTCACTGAAAATGAAATTGAACCAGTTCATAATCAAGTGCGTTCTGCTTTGGTGGAGAAGTTTGGTGTCAATTTGAGAAGTTAATAACACCGGTTTTTGTTTCCCGCTGAAATATTAATCTTTTCAGTCCCCGACTTCTATGATTAATTTGATTAATTTGATTAATTTATCATTTATTGACACAATTAAAAAAGAAGTCGGGGATATTACATCTTATTTTCTCCCACTTTATCCACTTTCTATCCTCCTGTATCTCTTCCTTTGTCTAAGTAGGTTGGCGTTGAAAATTGTCGTTATGGCAAGGCAAAAGGCAAGAGGTAAGAGGCAAGAGTGAAGAGGGTTTAGGCGATTTTACATTTCTTTACACAGTTTGGTTTTATTGTGTTCACCTACTTAGCTTCTCGGTTTATTCAGCAGGCCCTAATTACACCGATTCTAGCATCTACCAAGCCCAAAAACGTCTTATCCGTCACCATTAATACCATACATCTCCAGGAATTAAGTTTTCGCCTAGACAGGTTAAGGGTTTCAGATTTTTTTACGGAGATGTCCACCGCACATAAATCAATGTTAAGTTTTTTAAACTCTTACCCTCTGCGCCTCTGCGTGAGACAAACCTCAATGTAACTTTAGATTAGCAATATCAGATCTGTAAGTGCGGCTTTGCCAAATTTCCTCCAACACAGCCCCTTTTGCTGCTGCTAATTCTTCCAGAGTACAGGAAGTTAAAACCGTGATCAATTGCCCCTGATTTTCATTAGTTGTTAATTCTGCGATATGATTGGCATTGAATAGTTCTAAATTCTCTGCTGCTTGCTTGACTAAAGCTTGCAAAATTCTCAACGCCCCATCCGATAAAGGCGGATTCCCGCGATAATTTTCTAGTCTTCCTCCTTCTCGATAATGGGGAAACTCTTCTAAACCCACAAAGCGCAAAAACCAGTCAGCACGATAGATCCCATTGTTAGCAACAACTATACCTTGATAATCAGCTATTAGTTCATCGAGCATATTATTTCGCATCGAGCCAAAAACCCGTTTAGTAAAATAGTGGCAGCATTCATGCTCAATGCGAATAGTTAGAGATAAACGCAACCATTCTGCTTCCTCTAGTCCTAAATCTTCAGCCACAACCGCACTATAATTGCCATGACTGAGAATAATAAAAAAGTCTTGGTAAAGATGCTTTTGGGGAATTAACCGCTGAAATTCAGCTTGCCAGTCAGCTTCGGTTACGGGTTTTTCTTGATCTACTTCCCATTGTTTCCGGTAATGCCGAATACGTTCCCAGTTGTTGAAACCTCCAACCGCAGTTGCTCCCATTGAGTCAGAAATAGCTACAGGTTCATTGCGTTTCGTTAATGCCTGGACTAAACTAATAAAATCGGCTCTACATCCAGTGATTAAAATGGGTATTTCCCCTGCTAAAGTCGGATGAATGAGTAATTGTAACTCTTCTGGTTTTTCTAATTTTAAACCCGTTGCTTCTGCCATTCCATCTGTAAACTGTCCCTTACGAGTAACAGCGCGGTAATTTTCATTTTCACTAATTCCTGCTCGAATAGGAAATTGAAACTGTACTAAAGCAGAGCTTAGGACAGTAAACACACCTACATCTTCCGCTTCTTGATGATAACGTTGCCAATCAGTGATATGCGGCGCTGATTCTAAGGGAAAGTTACTATTTGCTAAATTTGGGGAATGAAAAATATTTTCGTTGTAGGCTAAAAGTTCTGTAACTTCTGCTGGAGTTGCACCTAAGTCAAATAAAACTTGAGCGCGATAATTGTTTTCAGTAGGCATAGTGATCAGGTTAGATATAAAATTGACACCCTGCTGTCTAAAGACACGCAGATTCTTTAAGACCTGCTGAAAAAGGATAGTCAATTATCCTCCTAGACGCTCAAGGCAACTACCAGTACGACAGGTATTGCAATTGCGCTTACTTTTGATTTTTTTGCTGCCTTTGTGAGTCCATCAATTTTTAATGTTAAACGCTCTATTGTTCTGATGACTTCTCGACCCATAAAGCCTATCAGAAAATACTGTGGTTATTTCCAATACATCTTGAGGTGAACTACCCACACTGACCTGACGGTACAGTGTGGGCTTCCTGCCCAACAGAAAGCACAGTAGTAGACTTCTTTCGTCCTCTATTACTGCGACTTACTTCTGGGCGACAGGCTTCTTGATGAAGTTGTTCATGGGGGAAACCCCCAAGACCACACTTCATCGCTTTATCCCCCGTTCCAGAGGTCAAAATTCGTAGTCCCTCATCTCTGAGGTTTATCGCTGCATTAATATCTCTATCATGTTTGGTCTGGCACTTTTCACAAGTCCAGAATCTTATATCAAGTGGCAAACTACCCACTTGATTAAGGCATACATGACAAGTTTTCGACGAAGGAAAGAATCTATCAACTTCTTGATAAATCTTCCCTTCGTTTTCTGCTTTGTATTTAAGCATGGTGCAAAACATCCCCCAGCCAACTTGTTGAATAGATTTGGCTAGGCAGTGATTTTGCATCATGCCTTTAACATGAAGATTTTCTACCACAATAACTTGGCTTTCGTTGACTATCCTACGAGATAGTTTATGGAGAAAATCTTCTCGACAATTAGTTATCTTTCTATGGACTCTAGCAACTTTCTTTCTAGCTTTATTTCGGTTATTAGAGCCTTTTTGTTTTCTAGATAATTGCTGTTGTTTTATCTTTAAGTTCTTCTCGTGTTTATTCAGTATTCGAGGGTGATCAAACTTAGAGCCATCACTGGTAATCGCAAAATGAGTTAATCCCAAATCAATGCCTATTGCTTTACCTTCGACAATTGACTCTGGCTTCTTTTTACCATCTTCAAATAAAATAGCAGCGAAATATTGCTCACTGCAATTTTTGGTGATAGTTACAGTTTTAATCTTCCCTTCAATCTCTCGATGAATAATTGCTGATACTTTCCCTATTTTCGGTAGGATTAATTGATTATCGGCAATCTTGACATTTTGAGGATACTGAATAGACTGCTTACCATGTCTGGATTTAAACTTGGGGTATCTAGCTCTTTTTTCAAAGAAATTGTTAAATGCAACCCCCAGATTCAAGCAGACTTGTTGCAAGCACTGAGAATAAGTTAGCGACAACCACTCATGTTCTTTCTTGAGTTGAGGGATTGTCTTTTTAACTTCGTATCCAGACAATCCTTTACCTGTCTCTTTGTACGTTTCGTTCATCAAATTCAAAAAATAATTCCATAGCCAACGACAACTGCCAAAGGCTCGTGCCAATGATTGCTGTTGCTGGGCATCTGGATATAATCTGACTTTGACTACTCTTAACATATTAGAGTGAAAAGTATTTACTATAAAAAACTATAACACAAGATTTGTGAATTGCCTCCATGTTTTTCTCCCTTGCTATCGCATTGGTCGAAAAACTGTCGTTAATTCCCGCGCCATTCATCCCCCGCTGCCCTTCGGGTCAGTCGTGGGGCTTCTGTCGGTTAAGCTAAATCCCCCTCAAAACTACTATAATTCCACTACTTGTTTTTGGCGTTCTCAATCATCTTTTTGGTCATAGCTGGAGACTCTACAGTAACCAATGGTACTAGACAATTTTGATTTTACTTAATAGCAGATATCGCCAGAATCCTAGAAATCATTCTGCCTGAATTAACCTAGCATAGTAACCCTCTGTATTTCTCATCTCTTCGTGAGTTCCCCGTTGTACAACTTTCCCCTTTTCCAACACAATAATTTCATCACAATCACGTATTGTACTTAAGCGGTGAGCAACAATAATACTAGTACAACCCCGTCGTCGGATATTTCTATCAATAATCTTTTCAGTCTCTGTATCGAGGGCACTAGTTGCCTCATCCATGACTAAAATTCTAGGATTATTAACTAAAGCACGGGCAATTTCTAGTCTTTGGCGCTGGCCACCACTCAAATTAGCTCCATTCTCTAATAGCTTACCATCCAATCCTCCGGAAATAGCCATGACTACATCTAATATAGCAGCATCTTGGCAGGCTTTCATTAACTGAGTGTTGGTAATAGTTTCATCCCAAAGCGTCAAGTTATCCCGTACAGTACCTCCAAACAAGAAAATTTCTTGCTCTACCATTGCTAGAGAGTTGTTTAAAATGGGACGAGGAATATTTTGTCGAGGAATACCATCAAATAGTATTTCCCCTTGCCAAGGTTCGTAGAGTCCAGTTACCAGTTTAGAAAGAGTAGACTTACCTGAACCGCTACCACCAACAAAAGCTACCCGTTGTCCCGGTTTCAAAATACAACTAAAGTTCTCAATTAATGGTTCTTCAACTCGGCTGTAACCAAAGCTAACATTGCGTAACTCCACATATCCCTGCAAAGAATGGTAACTGCTAGGCGTAGCATATTGAATAGAATCTTTGTTGCTTGTGTGTTCTTGTAGTCCTGGGTTGATGCTATTAGACAGTACGTCATCTAAGCGATTAATATCCCCTTCTAACTCCTGAATTTCATTACCTAACCCCACTAAAGTATTAATTGGTTCTTGAAATCTCTCCATTAAAGACTGAAAGGCCACTAACATTCCAATAGTTAGGTGTCCGTCAATGACTCGCAAACCGCCAATGACTATCAGTAACATAGAAGTAAGGTGATTGAGTAGAGGTGGTAAGAGTCCTACCAGTCGGTCAGTTTTACTCAATTCCTGTTGAGAATTCGTGGCTTTAGCATAATATCCAGCCCAGCGACTAAAGAAATCAGATTCTAAGGCGGCAGATTTAATAGTTTCAATCCCTTGCAAAGCAGCGATTTCTACCCCGGCAATCTTACCATAATCTTGAGTTAGGCGCATATTGGTATCAACCCGCTGACGCGAAACCCAACTTAATACTGCGATGTTGATAGCCACAGCGACAATACCAATCAAAGTTAGTACCCAATCATAGGCAAACATGACTATACCATAGAAGAGTAACATAACTACATCAATAGCAGTTCTCGCTAATTTACCCGATAGCATCTCCGCAACTTTGGTGTTAAAACTCACTCGATTACTAATTTCTCCAGCAAAGCGTTGAGCGTAAAAATTAATAGGTAAACGCAGAATGTGCCAGACAAATTGACTAGTCATAGCTATAGAAAGCTTGAGTTGTAAGTATCTCAATTTCCACAATTGCAATAGAGTCAGAATTGCTTGTAAAACTATGACTAATCCCATGCCTACTAATACGGGTCTTAACCAATCAGTTCGATTTTGCAGCAAAATATCATCAACAAATACCTGATTAATTGCTGCTAATGCTAATTGAGGAATGACAAGCAAAAAGCCAGCGATAATACAAAAAAAGAGTTCAGTAAACGAGCTTTCTAGTCGAGTTAGTAAGGCTTTAAAAATGTTAGGTTTGTAACCGCCTTTTTTAAACTCTCGTCCTGGCTCCATAATGAGAACCACACCTGTATAACCCTCATCGAATTCCTGAATTGTCACGCTACGCGGACCTGTCGCGGGGTCATTTAACCAAACCCGATCTCTGACAAATCCCTCAACAACGAGAAAGTGATTAAAGTTCCAAAATATAATGTAAGGTGCTTTAATTTCTTTGAGTTGGGTAAGGTCTTTTTTAAATCCTTTAGACTGCATCCCATAGTTACGCGCTGCTTTCAACATATTGGAGGCTTTAGAACCATCACGAGAAACACCACAGCTAATTCGCAACTCTGCCAAAGGAATAATTAAACCATAGTATCTAAGTATTATTCCTAATGCGGCTGCTCCACATTCCACGGCTTCCATCTGTAAAAGTGTTGGCGTTTTCACGCGGCCATTTTGCACTTTATGCTGTTCCGAATTGGACTTTTTGGTGTCAAAATTTTTGACAACTTTATTAATTAATTGCATTTTGAATTTTTTAAAGGTGAAACTACTAAATACTGTGATAGGAATTTTTGATTAAGTAGGTGGACGGAAAAAAACCGAAATATGTAACGAAAAGTAAAATCGCCCAAACCCTCTTCACTCTTGCCTCTTGCCTCTTGCCTCTTGCCTAGTGCCATAACGACGATTTTCAATGCTAACCTACTTATTTCATACCTACTAATTCTCGAAGGATAGGGAGAACGAAGGTAATTGGCGCTCTTTCCTCGACGGTGACACGCACTGAAGCTGTAGTACCTGAAGTAATTTTCGACTCAGGACCTTTTGAAGATGACCACTTATAGCCACTAATATTATTTGGGTCTACGATTAGTTCTGCATTAACTTGAATGGCTGCACCCTCGGAACCAATTAAACTCGTTACTACCTCTGAATTACCAATTAAAGAATTTGCACCTTCTTTAGTGATAGGAAGGGCAGAAACACTAGTAATCTTGCTAAGAATACCCCCAAAGCGTTCTCTTTGCACAGTATCAGGAGTGACGGAAATAGGCATATTTGAACGGATTTGTTTACCATCCTTAATAAGAAAATAAGCTGTTATGCTAGGGTAATCATTGCCATTCCCCACCTTGAAAGTTCCTAAACGAGTACCTGGTTGCACCACTTGACCAGCAGTGGCAGTAAGTTCTAAAATACATCCATTTTGAGCGCTTAAAATCCGACTATTTTGGGTTAATTGCTGCGTTAATCTACTAACTTCTCGCTTAACTTCCTGAATTTCTTTATTGCGTTGATTCCTATTTTCGAGAGTTTCTTGTGCTAAACGTTTCTCCTGGGTGTCTAATTCCTGTAGCTTGGATTCAATGTCACTAATCGAACGCGAATTATCTAGATATTCCCGTTCTGTTTTGGTACTTTCCAAAACCATTTGTTGTTTCTGCACTTGAATATCGCCAATTACTCTCAGGTTCTGTAAGTAATTTTGCTGGGTTTGAGTCTCGTTTAGATCCAGTTGTTTCAACTCAGTTTGTAATTGAGATACCATTTGAAGTCCTTGTTTGTACTCTTGGTCAGCCTGTAATACTGATTCTGCGGCTATTGCTCCAGCAGATACAAGTTCTTGGCGCTTCCTAAGTTTTTCTAAGAGTACGGGAACTAATTTTTCTGAGTCTTTTAAGCGTTGTTTAACACTAATTCGTTGTTGTTCCAGAGCTTTTAATCCCTGAGATTTAAGCAGAGGGGTAAGAGTTTGAGTATCTTTTAAGCGTTCCCGAAGATTAGTTTGCTGTTCTTTAATCGCATCTAAACCTTTTGCTTTTAACATTGGAGTCAAGGAGCGAGCATCTTGCAACCGTTGTTCCAGGGTTTTCTTAGAAGCAATGATCGTACTTTTCTCTAATTTTATTCGCTCATTAGCTAATAACAATGACTCTTGAGATTGGTTTTTTAACTGTTCCAATTTACCTTTTGTTAGCTGTAATTGCTGTTTTAAATCAACTGGATCTATTGTTGCCAAAACTTGATTTTCTTTGACGCATTCCCCACTTTTGACGTGCAAAGATTTTAACTGTCCAGAAATAGAGGATTGAAAATCAACAACTTGTCGAGGTTCAATTAATACACCTCGCCCTTCTACGTTAATAGGAATACGACCAATAAAACTCCAAATCAAACCAGTTGTTATTAATCCACCGCACACCGTCAGTATCAGCCAATCTTGTGGTCTTACAACCTGCATGAGTTGATCTAAACGTTCTGGGGAAGACAACCGCTCTAGAGACTCTTGACGGAAGATACCTTCTTTATCCTGATTCTTATCGTGATTAAAAACCATAATTGTCTGTTCTTGCTTATTCAGTGAGAATAGTTAATTAGTAGGTAATTGAGGACTTTTAACAAAGGAGAAGACATGGCTATTTTTCTCTCTATCAGAATGTAATGAAAACGGTTGATGAGAAAATGTCAACAAAATAAAATGGAAAAATACCCAAAACTTTTTTACTCTTCCATCGTTAACCCTGGCGTTGCCACGGCGATATTTTTTAACATCAACCTAGTCACAGAAAAAGGATTTCTAATGCTAACGACGAAGTTGTTTAATTATCCAATCAAAACGTCTACCGGCGATCGCTGTTCCTTCCAGTACATCCATATCCAGTTCATCTTCGACTTCAATATCTTCCGATAGCATCGTATTCGCAGCTGGAGTGAAATTTGCCAAACTACCCCGGATTAATAAATCTAGACAGCGATTAGATAAAATGATCACCAATGAATGATAAAACCTTTGAGCAAAACCCCGGTCTTCCTGGAATTTAGTTGTCAGAGTTTTCTGGGGTAGCGCCAACACCCAAGCATTTTCTATTGACTTCACACTAGCAGAAGCTACACCGCCATCAACAAAGGACATTTCACCTAAAATTTCACCTTTGACACGGGTGGCAATTTCTTTATCCTCCACTGCCCCATTGTTGTTAACAGTAACATAAATACCTAACATTCCTTCTAGGAGTAAGTAAACTGCGGGAACTGCTTGCCCCTGTTCAATTAAAGCAATTCCTGGTCTCGCCTTTGTTGTTACACCATTGCTCACCATCCAAGCAATATCACTATCCTTAAGTTGCCCTTTCCATTAGACTTTTAGAGGATATTTGGAAGGTATTGAGCATTATTATGAAACCAAGAATCTGCGCCAATTCTATCCTCACCCTTCCAGCTTTCCCACAAGGCCATAAGAGTTTAAACCACATCTGTCAATCAGTGTGATAAGTTTTATGGAACGGTTAAGATTCTGGTAGTCGGATGGTGTGAAGGTCGCACTTCCGGTTCTGAAAGTAGGGGTAATTCACGAATTACCCCTTTATTCATTTACGTTCACTATTTAGTAAAGCACTAAGGGGGCATTCGGAGTCTTATGTCTAAAAATGTTGAAGATTTTTTAAACCAAGTTGGAGAAGATGCAACTCTGCAAGCTGAGTTGGGTCAAGCATTGGAATCTGAAAATGATCGGGAAGCAGTGACAGCACTAGCTAACTCTAAGGGTTATGAGTTCTCGTCCGAAGAACTGTGGGCTGAAATCCAAAAGCGTCAAGCAGAACTAGCTCAAAGCCAGGCTACTGGTGAACTCTCTGATGCAGAACTCGAAGCAGTAGCAGGGGGAATACGGAAGGTATTGAGCATTATTATGAAACCAAGAATCTGCGGCAATCCACCCTTCCAGCTTTCCCACAAGGACATAAGAGTTTAAACCACATCTATCAATCAGTGTGGTAAGTTTTATGGAACGGTTAAGATTCTCGTAGTTGGATGGTGTGAAGGTCGCACTTCCGGTTCTGAAAGTAGGGGTAATTCACGAATTACTCCTTTATTTAGTAGGGTTTTTGGCGATTTCTTAATATATCCAAATATTTCCATTATTTTGTTATTAACAAAACTTTAAGATATTTGGTACATAATCTAAGCTTTAGAGGGTGTTTAAAGAGTGTAATTTATTACACTATGGCGATTAGAATAAGAGACCGGTAACCTTTCAAACATCCTCTGACGCTTACTGGGTATTCCTGTAAACGTAATACAGCAAGTTCAGCTTGAGTGAGGTACACCTTATGCGGGCAAGATGCCCGCACCACAAGAGTTTTATCATTAATATCTGTACTTCATAATACCGATAACTGCTGTATCTTGACAATACCTTGTCCAAATTAGAAAAAGTCTTGATTTGTAGGTTGGGTTGAAGCATGAAACCCAACATGAGCGTCGGGTTGCGCTGTTGCTTAACCCGACCTACAAAAAATGGATAAGGTATTGCTTGATAAATTAATTTAATTGTCTATTTTTGATGGCAGACCTATGATTTTAACAGATTCATCAACAGATATTTTCAAGAGGATTGCGATCAAAGCCAGTTCCTTATCAGAGTGTTTGAATAATTTCTCAGATCATGGGTTGATTGACAACAACCTGACAGAAGATGAGCAAATAGAAATCCAAAACAGACTAGGATTTTGGTGTCAGATTGCTGCTAAAGGAGATGAGGAAAAATTTCAAAAGCGGCTAACATGGGATGGATTAAGCAAAGAAACAGTTAGGTTACTGGTTGGTAAATACGCTAATATAGAATCAGTAATACTACCTCCTTGGCTCAAGACACTGAAGCAAGTTACTGAAGCGGCACATAAATTTTCATCTCAAAACTCATCAGAACTGCAAGCAGCTATCATTCCCGAAAAACCAATTCCATTTGAAGACTTTTATCTGCCATGTTTGCAAGTAGCCCGGAAGTTGCTTAAGGATGAACTGAAAGAGCAGTTTGAACAATACAATAAGCTATTAGTAGGCGGCGTTCAAGCCAAACTGGAACGGAGATTATTAGAATCTCTGGCGCGAATATTCGCCCCTATTTTAATGCAAGAATTTGGTCAATTTCGGACATCAGGAAATGCCTTACGAGATTTTTTGATAATTTCAGTCCAGGGAGCTTCTAAACGCGATAAATACCAGGAATTTCTGCAAAATTTTATGGGGGATGGGTTTCTCCGCCTATTTGAGAAATATAGCGTTCTTGGTCGGTTGGTGGCAATTACCATTGAATTCTGGGTAGAATCTACTTCTGAACTGCTGAAACGACTGGTAACTGATTGGCTAGTAATTCAACAGCATTTCTCTCCTCATCAATCCTTAAACCAGGTTGTGGATATTGCGGTCGGACTTTCGGATGGTCATAAGCGGGGACGCACAGTAGCTGCCCTTACCTTTGACACAGGACTGAAGCTAATTTACAAGCCCAAAGGTATTGGCTTAGAAGTTGCCTTTGGTAATTTATTAAAATGGTGCAATCAACAAGGAATTGACTTGTCCTTCAGATTTCCAGAAGCATTAGATTGCTCAACTCACGGTTGGGCAGAATATATTGAATCCTTATCCTGCAATACAGAGGATGAAGTACAGCGATTTTATCAAAGATCGGGAATGTTGATGTGCTTGATTCATGTTCTAAAAGGGAACGACTGCCACTACGAAAACCTGATTGCTAGTGGTGAGTATCCAGTTTTAGTGGATATGGAAACTCTACTACACCCAGAAATCAAAAATTCAGAATTATTGGCTAAAGATGTTTCTCGACTTGATCAAAAACTAGCCGACTCAGTCTTGCGTACTGCTCTGTTACCAATGCAGGGACTATCATTTGCCAACGAGATCATGTCAATTGATCTGAGTGGTTTGGGAAAAGTAGAAGAGCAAACAGTACCAAATTTAACATGGCAGCATATTAACACTGATGGAATGAAGTTAGATTATGAAACTATCAACTTTGCGCCTAAAACCAATGTACCAACTTTAGATGGAGTGGCTGTAGAACCTAAAAAGTTTATCAATGAGATAATAACTGGATTTGAACAGATGTATCACTGGGTGATGGAGCAGCGGGAAAAACTGCTATCTCAAAACAGCCCACTAACATCTTTTGCTAATCAAGAATGTCGGTTGGTGTTTCGCAATACGAGAATCTATGAAACAATTTTACTAAATTCATGCTCACCCGATTTCATGGAAGTTGGTATGGCTCGCAGTGTGGGATTAGATGTATTGAGTCGATCGTTTTTGACAAGCTCTAATAAACCTAACTTTTGGCCAATTTTAGCAGCAGAAAAACAGCAGATAGAACAACTGGACATTCCTATGTTTAATGCTAATACTTCCAGTCTGGATTTGCATCTGGCTGGAACTATCATTCCCCATCTATTTGAAAAATCGAGCTTTGATCTAGTCGTAGAGAATATTCAATCTCTAAATGAAACAGATTTAATGTTTCAAATTCAAGTGATTTCTCTTTCCCTTTACTCACGATTTTTAGAAGAACCTGATCTGCCTCCAAGGGATACAATCACTGCGCCTGCCGATATAATAACATCAAAAGATATCATTACTCCAGACATTCTGTTAAATGAAGCGATTAATATTGCTCGTGCCTTTCAACAGCATTTAGTAAAAACCGCTGACAACAGTATAGATTGGCTGGGTATAGGATATCAGCATAGTAGTCAAAATTTTTATATCCAAGGGAGTGGATTAAACCTCTATGATGGTTCTGTAGGAGTAAGCTTATTTCTAGCAGCCTTAGCCAAGGCTACTGGAGATTCACAATGGCGGGATTTGTCCATAACAATCCTAAATCCACTTCATCAAATACTCGAAAGGCCAACACATGATAAATTATCCCAGACCTTAGGGGTGGGTGAGGCTGAAGGTATGGGATATTTGATTTACGGCCTTGTTAGCATCGGTAAATTACTTCATGAACCTGGACTACTAAAGACAGCAACTGAAATTGCCACCCTGATCAGCCCAGAACAGATTACAAACGATAATATCTTTGATGTCGTCGGGGGAACGGCTGGCACCCTTCTGGGACTTCTAAGCCTATTAGCAGCCACGGAGAATCTATCATCTTCTCCGGTATGGGAATTGGCGATCGCCTGTGGAGAACATTTACTGAACCATCAAACAGGTAATAAAAATGAACCAAGAGCCTGGAAAACTTGGCGTAATAGCCATTTGACAGGATTCTCTCAAGGTGCAGCAGGAATTAGCTATGCTCTGTTAAGGCTATATGCTCTCACCCAGAACACTCGATGGCTAGAAGCAGCAAAGGAAGCGATCGCCTATGAACAAACAAAATTCTGCCCAGATGTACAAAACTGGTTAGATCTGCGCTCCCAGGAGTCTAAGTTTCAAGTAAGTTGGGCGCAAGGAGCCGCAGGTATTGCTTTAGCTAGGCTAGGGGGACTATCAGTATTAGATACAGATAATATTCGTCAACAAATTGCGATCTCCTTGGAAACAACGCAAAAGTATATGATTTGGGGGGTAGATTCCCTCTGCTGGGGAAATTTTGGGAGAATTGAAACCTTATTAATAGCGGCTCAAACCTTGAATTGTCCTAATTTGTTAACTTCTGCTCATCAAGCTACAGCAATTGTTCTAGAAAATGCTCGTGATCAGGGAAAATTTACCCTGTCTACTCAGAGTTTCTCTCCTATGAATTTTGGCTTCTTTCATGGCTTGTCTGGTATTGGTTACGAAATTTTGAGATTAGCTGATCCTTATCAGTTACCCTCTGTGTTGCTGTGGCAATAATTCACCAAAGTTGCATTCGACTTCCTTTGATTATTTACTGTTGATTTCTGACTGCTGAATCCTGCCTATACATATTGATTGTTTTCACATATTTTTAGGAAAAAACTAAAATGGAAAAAGTTATTTCGTTTACCAAAAGAGCGCAATTACAAGCTTTAACTGCTAGTGAATATCTTGGCTATACCGTCCAACCCTTGATTCAAGAGATATTGGATCAGATTGTTAAATCTGACAACCTAGATATGGTAATTGCTGATGCGGCTAAAAAGTATCCGACCATAGCCGAAACTTTTTTTGATATTGATCCTAGCAACGTCGCCGCCAGTTTTTCCCTCAAAGAACCTTTACTATTTCCTGAGCAAAATCCAGTTGTATCTTTGTCCTTTAATAATACAAAATTGGCTCAATTTTTCCCTGTTGGTGTGAGAGAAATAATTAAAGAACAGTCAGTTTTGCCAGATATACATTACTTACTTTATCTTTGTGGTCAAGCCAAATTTAACTATGATCAGATTTGTCAACAAGTGAGTGATGATATGATCATCTTATTAGATAAGCTGATTAAGTCTCATGTAGTCCAAACCCAACCCCAACCAGCCAGAGGAGTGCCAGTAGAAACATCAGGAGTTTTTCGCTTACAACACGCTGCATTACTTTATCGCACAAAGACAACGGGAATACTTGTTGATCCTCAGTTACACTCCAACTATGGACTAGCAAACCTGAAGCAAGATATTACCCGTGCCATGCTAGAAGGGTTTGTAGATGCTATTCTCATCTCCCATAGTCATTATGACCATTGGAACTTACCTACACTGATGCAGTTTGCCCCGGAAATCCCGATCATTGTGCCTAAAGTGCCTAGAGGTTCAATCACTTGCGAAGACATGAAGGCCCGCCTGGAAGGATTGGGATTTGATCATGTCATAGCTGTGGATTGGTATGCAGAACCGATTGTGATCGGGGATATTGAAATTAATGTGTTGCCATTTTATGGAGAGCAACCTTTAGTTCCTGAATATAACCAACCCAAACATCCAGATTTACGCAACTGGGGTAATACCTATCTAATACGCACACCAGATTACACCTCTTGGTTTTTGATTGATGCCGGCAATGATCCGATGGGATCTATGCGGGATGTTGCAGAGTATGTAAGACAAAAATTTGGTATAGTTGATCAGGTGTTGAGTAATTTCCTATCCCTATCCTACAACTCAATTGGTACTGATCTTTCTAGTTGGGGAGCAGATATCGTCGGCAATTTACTCAGTAACCCACAGATTTTTTCTGTCACTAATAAGACCGATGGATTTCACTTGGCTACATTGGGGGCTAAAGGTGTTGCTGAAATCTGCTCTATTGTAGGTGCAAAGGCTTGTTTACCCTATGCCCATAGCTGGGCTGAATTAGGAAAATACACTGGAAGTGATGAATCCCTAATTAAAGATGTGATAGCTGAACTTGAAAAAGTTGGTTGCTCAACTCAAGTGATTCCTTGGAAAATTGGTGATGGCTATTTTAGCAGTAACAGTGATGCGCCCTGTGGTGGAATCTTATATTAAAGGAGAATAGAATGGCCCATACTCGGATTAATATTCAGCCACAAATGACTCAATTTTTGGTGCAACACCTGCAAGCTTTTGCATCAGATCCTGTTGTTATTTGTGATATTGGAGCAAGAGGGGGCATAGAACACCATTGGCATTGCTATAGTCAACAAGCTCGCTTCATAGGTTTTGATCCTGATTCCCAAGAATGCAACCGATTGAATCAGGAGTTTGCTGATAAAAACTATCAACTTTATCCTGTTGCATTAGGCAAGCAAAGAGAAACAAAGACTTTCTTCATTTGTCATTATCCAGGCGGCTCTAGTTTTTATCCAGCCAATAGGTCGTTTCTAGATCGCTTTCCATCTGAACATTCAGAAGACTTGGAAGTAGTTAACACTGCTGAAATTACCACTATTAATTTAGATTTATTCGTTCAGCAAAAAGATATTTCTAGCCTTGATTTTATTAAGATTGATGTGGAAGGGAGCGAATTACATATTTTACAAGGTGCGGAAAACATATTGAAACAGTCTGTTTTAGGAGTAAGCCTTGAAGTCCTATTTCACTCATCATTACGCTCTCAACCGACCTTTAGTGAAATTGATTTATTTCTCAATTCTCTGGGTTTTCATCTGTTTGATTTAAGCATTTATCGCCATGCCAGAAAAACACTCTCTCTACCTTCGGGAGAATTTGGGAATACTGAAATTGGTCAAGTGCTGTGGGGTCAAGCTCTATATTTCAAAGATTTTGTAGGTGAAATCAAATCTGACTCTATTACTATGGAATGGGACAAAAATAAAATACTGAAGCTGGCTAGCTTAATGGAAATATTTTGCTTGCCAGATTGTGCAATTGAAGTAATTCAAATGGGAGAATCAAGATGGAAATTTGATTCAAAACCCTTGATAGATAGACTTATCCCCGCCTAAATCAATATTAACTAGCTAGGAGAGGGAAGGGAAAACTTACACAATAATTTACCAATTATCATTTGTATTAAGTAGGTTAGCATTGAAAATTGTCGTTATGGGAGGGCAAGAGGCAAGAGGCAAGAGGCAAGAGTGAAGAGGGTTTGGGCGATTTTACTTTTCTTTACACAGATTGGTTTTATTGTGTTCACCTACTTACTGAAATAAAATTGTTAGATATATGCCCGAAGTCAACCAGCAGCCCTGGCAGTTCGATATTACCCAATTTTGTGGGATGGGCATCCTGCCCGTCCTTGATGATTAGCGGGCTTTTCGTCCCGCACCACAAGAAATTTTTGGGTATTTTTTTAATTGGAAGTCCCTTAGTGTCAGATGGCGGAATTAAAAATTAATAATAAAGGCTAAAAAGGCAGATTAAACAAGATTTTTGCTAATTTTTAATGGCTTGTTTATTTACGCAAACCTGGACTAGAAAAAACATAAATATTTTCAATCTCTTCTAATTTACCTATCCTATTCTACAATTATGAACTTGATCCAGGAGAATTCTCTCACAGAATATTTAGCCTTAGTTAAACCCTATGTGTCCTGTCAACTGATTGATGCAGAAAGCTGGTTACATATTCAAGCTATCACCCGTTACCTACCAAATCAAATTACCAACTTTTTTGGATTTGAATGTCGTTTAGGAATTGAAGCAGCAAAGGCGGATTTTTTACTATATATTGGTGCAGCAGAGGTAGGACAGAAGATATTAGCGGGGGAATCCACCTTTCCAGATTCTCTGTTGCAAGAACCTGTATGGTCTCAAATTCGCAACTTTGTAACCTGTTGGCAAAATGAGGATTCCCCCCTCCATTCTCATGTTAATAACATCTGGTTAGAGTTTGATGTTGATGGAAAATTAGATCAGATTCCCATTCCTAGTTGCTTTTTTGGTTCCCATACCATTACTGCATCTACTCTAATTCCCTATCCTCACGAATGGGTCAATCAAATCGCAATTCCATTGTTGCGCGGCTATGCTCTCTCATCTACCGTTGAGCAGAAACTATTTCAATGCGTAAACGCATTACCAGCCGATGTTTATGTTTTTCAAGTTGGACTAATGTTAGCTCGTCAGTCAGAGATGCTCAGAATTTGTTTGCGCGGCATATCACCAGAACAAATTATAGAATATCTCAGTCAAATAGGTTGGTCGGGTTCAATTGATAACTTGAAAATTTTATTGCAGGAACTATCAACTTACACAGAACGAATTGATCTAGATATAGATGTCGGTGAAGGAGGAGTAGCTGCTAAAATTGGACTAGAATGCTACTTGCCTCTACAACCAAAATTTGAACCTCGGTGGATGTCTTTTCTGGATTATCTAGTGAAAATTGGGCTGTGTCTGCCTCAAAAACAAGAGGCTCTTTTGACATATCCGGGATATGTGCGCGAAAAACAACATCGGGATATGATGCCCTCACACTTATTAAAGGTTTCCCAGTTCTTGGGTAAGAACTATGAAAATGTATTTATGAGGGGATTGCATCATATCAAAGTAGTTTATCAATCTGAGCAAGCTATTGAAGCGAAAGCCTATTGTTGGGT
Source organism: Aphanizomenon sp. UHCC 0183 (assembly GCF_009712065.1). NCBI lineage: Bacteria > Bacillati > Cyanobacteriota > Cyanophyceae > Nostocales > Aphanizomenonaceae > Aphanizomenon > Aphanizomenon sp. UHCC 0183. The sequence goes on from NZ_VILC01000015.1 coordinate 21,029, forward strand.
AACGCATTCCTTACTCAGTAAATAGGATTTGCTCAACCGAACTAAAACCTTGATTAATTAACTTGTTTGTTTCTGTTTTTTACGCTTCATTAAAAGATTACCTAAACAAATCATGGAAGGTTCTTCTTCCGTTGGGGATAAGTTCTGGCTAGATGAAACCCATTTGGCTAATTCTTCATAAATATTGTTATCAGCAATATAATTAGAAGAGAATTTAATTTGAATAGGATCTACAATGTTAATTGTTTCGGCAGAATTGATCTCCTCCTGAGTGATGGCATAGATTTTATGAAACGTCCGATACTCTCCACTACAAGTCAAATAATCCCAATTGTGTTTCCTCTGAATCAAACTATAGAAAGTTGATGCTGTAATATAGGAGAACAAATTAGCTAATGGGTTACGTCCGGGTTTTGCCCGAATAGTTTCCTCAGAAAAATCAATATTCCATATTTGATAACCATCTGGGAAGGTTATCTCTAGCTGATAAATAACCTGCCATTGACAATGTGTTTGGAACAGAGAAGTCTGATTGTCTATAATAAATTGAGTTAAATCCAGGCAGATTTTTTCTTTAATTTGTTGTTTCATCTCCTCTAAATCATAATTTTCTGGATTTGAATCAACTTGTTTATTGCCAAACATGACTGGACTAAATACCAGAGATTCACGATTATCTATGAGCATTTTTACATACTCAGATTTACAATTCATATAATGGTATTCACCGCGATTAAATATTAATTGATCACCGGGATCTAATTGAAAGATATTTTCTGTCAAGTCGGGAAAAGCCCTTTGCAAATCATAGCAGAATCGCTCACGGGTGACAGGAAACACCAATTGATTTTGCCAGGAAGATGCACCAATGTATTTAAACCCACTGGCTCCAGGTGCGATCGCTTTCGGCTGAATTAAACCAATCAAATTAAATAGATAACTATATAATTCAAAGGGGAATGAGATCCTCTGGTTATATTGAAATTTGGCTTCCATGCTGATGTGCCAAGTGGTCAGCAGAAAATCAATTTCTGAAAAAGATGCTCTCACCTTCTGAATGGTTTCAGGAGCAAAATATGTATCTACTGTGTTCCAGAAAACCCCTGAATCATCTGCGAAGACCATACCAAATTCAGGAACTCGCACCTCAGAACGAGTTGTCATTAAAGTAGTAGCTCCTGACCGAACTGTGGTGAAGTCGGCCAGTGGATAAATATGAGTATACCCAAGCTGGTGTAAACAATCTTGAATGAGTTTATCTTGAGGAATGAAAACATCGACTGTTTTTGGTAAATAAGCCAAAGAACGGATATCAAAATGATCCAAATGCTGGTGAGAAATTACTAGAAAATCAAATTCAGGTAACTTTTCAGGTATCACTTCCCGCTTGGGACAAGATTCATTGAGTCCTTCACAGAAAGGGTCCCACAGCACAGGGTCCATCAAGATTTTGCAGTCTTGTGTTTTTATGAAAATAGTTGCATGACCAATCATTTCAATTTGCATTGCTATTCCCCTAATTTATTTGTATCGATAAATAACTTTGCCAAATCTTTCTTTGGCGTTGTAAGTGCGGTCAAAAAAATCCTTAATTTGGTTGCCTGTGAAGACAGAATCTATAATTACAGGGAAGCATCCCGTTGCACAGTCTTCGATTGCTTGTTGTAGATCTTCAGTTGTCCCCACGCAATTGCCAATGAGATGAATATTATCCAACATCATGGTTAGCAATATTTGACCTAATGGCAACCCATGATATTCAAAGTCCTTACCTGTAAATTGAGAGTATTGATCATATAGTCCACAGGTAATATATTTACCCCCAACACGGGGAACAAATAGAGAAATAATCTTACCTATATGCAGGTCGAAAAAAGGATCAATGATATAGTTAAAGCCACCTATTTGCTCATAAATTTGTGCCATTTCTGGGGATGCCAACCAGCTATCATCATCAGAATTTACCTGAATCAACTGCTTAAGTCCCATGTCTTTGAGTTCTTGTTCAAAGTACCGAGAAGTAGATGTGGCATAAATGTTAACATCGTACTGCCTCAGCGCGTTAATCACAAATAATGATGTATTGGACTTAGCGGCAGTTACCAGGACATTAGCTCCAGGTTGAATGTCCAATTTCCGAATCATACTATATGCCGTTTGTCCTCCAATACTAAAAGCCGCAGCCGACTCATCTGATATTTGTGGTGGTATTTTCAAGAGTTTAGCCTGATGGAAACTTTGGTACTCTTTGGAGGCATTATTGGTGGGAACCCCTGGTAACAACCCAGGTACACCGGAATCAGGATAACTGTTATTGCCAATGACGCGATCGCCAACCTGAAAATTTGTAACTTCTGCACCAATATCCACTACTTCCCCAACAAAATCAGACCCCACTATATAAAAGCGATCTTCTGGTGAATGACAGGCTGTTTTGAGAATTAGGTTTTTGTCCCGATAGTTACAGGAAAAAGCGCGTTTCTTCACCAAAACTTTGAATTTGTTTTCTGGGTCTTTTGGATCAAATTCAGGATCTTTAGTATAGATCAATCCACATAATACACTAACTCCCTCAATTTCGATTGTTTGCACAATGTTCCTAAAATCATGGGAATTTTGGAGATTTTTGCCACAAATAGATATGCTTCTCATCAGCTTAAGTTGGTAAATGACAAAAGGCAATGTTATGAACTACCGCTCTATAAAACTTACCCAGAACTACCCAAGTCTAGACATATCTGGACATTGATAATCGTAGTGTTTATTTCCTGCTTCACTGTAGTCTCAAGATGACTCTTGAGAGGTTTGTCTACCCCACTGGGGAATTAACGACTTTATATTCTACCCAAACTTCTTTGAAATCTGGTAAACAGTTAAACATTGACCAATTCTTGGGTAGTTAAATATGGGGGAAGGGCAAACTTAGCAATATATTCACAGTGATTATAACAACGGTAACGGGGGTGGACATTTTGTTGGCTATCAGGTAAATCCTGTTGATTGGGGTGACAGGGTTCTGATAGAGCTAGAACCACTAAAGATGTGGAAATACACCGATGCACATCCCAATAAAGAGAAATACCATGATACTGATTTTCAATGTTTCTAATCTGTCGCTGCTGATGACTTGCGGTTTTTGGTGCAAAGGCATTGATTAGCGATAGATTCAGTAAATCTCTATTGGGAATATTATCAGCTAAACGGAGACTGGAATAGAAAGGAATAGTTACAGGACAAAGCCCTTCAGTATCTATAAATTCTAATAACCGTATTTGCGCTGCCCGCATTGTCCTGCCCCTAAATCCCAAAGCTGCCATAATCAAAATCGCCAAAGCCGTGGAAAGAGCAATGTCATACTGTCCAAAGGAATAGTCGTCGTTGATGCTGGCTAGAACCTCAGAAAGCAGTTGTTGCTGCAAGGTTACTGCCAATTGATCCTGGCTAATGGCACGAGCTAGAACCCAGTCTACCAAATAGGGGTTAGCAAAATATAAACCACTACGGCTAGACATTCCCGCTGCTAAATAATCTAATGAAGTTCGAGTCTCTAACTGTGCATCCTGCCTGAGTGCCTTAATCATGCAGGTTGTAGCATAGTCAGATTGACACCAGTGACGACAGCTTTGATCAAATACCATCGTTCCAGGCTGACTGTCCGTAGACCATAGTTGGGGATAGTATCCTCCCTTACCATCAGCAAAACGTTCTAATGCTTCTACAGCATCTACATCTTTAAATCCTTGTAAGATTAAAGCCGAGTCAGTTGAGGTAATTAAGCGATTCGAGTGAAAAGCCCACAGATTATCCTGACGCTGATTCCCTAAAAATTGACTCAATCCCTGATGTGCATCTACAATTAACTCTGATCCATCAATTATACTGATAGCTTTGCTCAAAGCGTTCAATACGAAACCTAGCGGCACTAAATCACCATATTCAAAATTGGGATTTGGGGGTGGTGATTGGCAAATCATCGCCAGTGAATGCTGACAAGCCTCTTGCGCTAATTTAGTTACGGCGTTGATACTGCGATTTTTTGCCCAATTTATCCGAACTTCGGCGGCTTTGAGCAAACCACCCTCTAATAGTGGATCGATATTACCATGCTGGAGGAAAAATAGATTGCAATGGGCGGTGCGACTAAAGTGTGACAAGATTCCCGCATGGATATGAACTGGTAACCGATTTTGGAATTGGGCTAAATAATACTTTCCTGTGGCTTCTCCACCCAAAAACTTGACTCCGACAACTTGTAATAATTCATAGTGTTCTCTAGAGGGTTCTTGCTGGAAAATAGCCTGAGCTTGACCTATTCCCTCCTGGATTTTGATATGCAACAAAACCGGAGGGTAAGAATCTAACTGCCCTAGTCCCAAACAATCCGCTTCATCAACAGGAAATAATCCCAATTGCTCGGCAAAGCGATCAAATAGGGAATGGTGAATCCGCTCACGAGACCAACCTTTGCCAGAAACAGGCTCAACTAATCTAGATTGGTTAGCTAATGCTAAAAATCGCCCCGAATTAGCTAACACCACATGACTGTAAGGAGTTAAATCAATCTCCATAGGCAAATGGTACATAGCCTTAATGACATCTTCATTTACCAAACTACGGATGGGCGAAAGGTTAAATAAAACCATCCATTCCAAGGGGGCAGGCAAGGTATAAAGAATTTCTGAAACTAACATTGTGACCCTAAGTATTGTAGGTTTTTTAGTAACTCTTAAAAAGTAGGGACAGCCAGTGATTGGATTACCCCAAGGCAGAAGTCAAAAGTTGTGATTTAGTCCAATTGTCGCTGCATCAACTCGGCAAACATACCCGGTTGTGCCATCAATTGCTCAAAATTACCCTTTTGTAACACTTGTCCCGCCGCAATAACATAAATACGATTAGCATTGCGAATTGTACTGAGACGGTGAGCAATAACAATGCGAGTTACATTTAACTGTTCTAAACTTTGACTAACAATTGCCTGGGTACGGTTATCTAAGGCGCTCGTCGCTTCATCAAAAATCAAAATTTTCGGTTTGAGTACCAAAGCGCGAGCAATTAACAACCGCTGACGTTGACCACCAGAAATGTTGGTTGCACCTTCAGAAATTACTGTGTGCATCCCCATTGGCATCTGTTGCACATCCTCCGCAAAACCAGCCATTTTTGCTGCTTCCCAAGCCTCATCCATCGTCACTAGTGCCCCACCAGAAATATTTTCAAATATAGAAGCACTGTTGATGCGACCATTTTGCAACACTACACCCAACTGTCGCCTGACTGCTGAAATATCTAAACCTGACAAATCTTGACCATCGTAATAAATTGTACCTTCTTCCGGCTGTTCAAAACCTAACAATAACCTCACAGTAGTTGATTTTCCGCTACCAGAAGGACCAACTAAAGCAATAAATTCTCCCGGTTCGGCTTCAATAGTAACTCTATCCAGTGTTAGTGGAATATCTTGACGATAACGGAAACTTACCCGATCTAATTTTACCCCACCACTGAGCCGACCTGGATCTGTTTTATCATCATTAACTTCAGGAATTTCGTCTAAAATTGGTTTAGCACGTTTCCACAATACAGAAACTTCCAAGACTTCGATAAGTGTGTTACTCAAACTGGTTGCACCACCAATAAATGTACCAAAAGCAGTATTAAAGGCTAGGAAAGTACCTGTAGAAAATCCCGTTCCTCCTTTGGAAACTAAACTGACAACTACAAAATAAATTAGCATCGAACTGATATTCGGCAAAATTGTATTAAAGAAACTAACTGTATGCTCTATTGCTTGGGTACTGAGAATTAATTGTAGTTGGCGACTGAATCTTTTAGACCAGTAAGCAAATGCCCGTTGTTCAGCACCTGACACATATAATTTAGATACTCCCCCAATCAACTGCACTGTTAAACCAAATATCTCACCTTCTATTTCTTGCAAGGGTGTCATTCTTTTACTGGTTAGGATACCTGAAACTGTGGTGAAGATTATATTAACCACTGCCACTCCTACAGCTATAAATGCCAACTTGGCATTGTAGTAGAATAACAGTCCCAAATTTAGCAGAGAGAAGAAACCATGAAATATTGTCTTCAGAACTGTGCCACTAACTATGTCATTGATACGGGTGATAGCAGAAACACGAGATTGCAGATCACCTGTGGAATATCTGCGGAAAAAAGCAACTCGCAATTTCAGCAACCGATCCCAAATTGCTGTTTGAGTGGAAACAGAAGTCAAGGTTTGCACACGTGATGTAGCAGTGCCTTGAATCAATTCAAACAAGGTAGTACCAGCGATAACGCTTAACAATCCCAGCCCTATTTGGAATATTAAGCCCCGATTGCCATCAGGAATAGCCTTGTCAATAAGGATACCTGTAGCTTGAGGAGTGAGCATACCTAATAGTGAACCTAAAATACCCATCAATAGTAGGGTAATAATATCTTTGGTTTTCCCTCTTGTCGCAAATTTGAGAACTTCCAGTGTGTTCGATATTTTTTCCGGAAACGGGCTATAAAACATGAAAGCCACTGGGGAAATTAGTTTAGCTGTATCAACATTGAAGGGAAGACGCTGAGACTTTTCAGGATCGAATATTTCGTAGCCATGACTGCCTACTGGTAATAAAGCTACAGGTTTTTCCCCCTCTACTGTGTAACCTAACAAAGGTCCACAGTCTGATTGCCACCACAGACCATTCAAAATTACCCGTCGGATACGCATACGAGAAGCTCTGGCTATAGCTTCTAAAGGGTCTTTAATTCGTTTGGGGTCTTCAGAACGAGCAGGGGGACGAATATCAATTCCTAAAACTCTGCCAACGGCTCCAGCAGCCATTAATAGTGCTGTTCCTTCTTGGAGTAATGCCACTATTTTAGGCTGAAAAATAGCAGTAAGATTGCCAATGGATTGGTTGCTAATTTGTTGATTCAGTTTTTGCCGATTATTAAACTGGGTTGATTGTGCCGCCTCTTCCTGCTGTTGCAGTTGGTGTAAACAACCAACAATGTCTAATTGAAATTGATACAGATTTTCAACTATCTCACTGGGAGTATGTAATTCCTGAATATCAATATCTGTATCTGTTAATTGGATATTAGCAGTTCTAAAAAAAGCAACCAAACTGTTAGACCAATTTTTTATTAGCTGTAGAAACTCGAAATTGCTATTAGGGATTGAATCCGTCTCCTTAAACTGGTCTAACAAATCTGATTTTTCCAGTCGAGTTTCTTCATAAGCTACGGCAATCAGCTCATAAGATTGACCTTCTAAAGTTGGCGAAATACCAAAAAGTGCATCCCCTGCATTGACATCAAACAAATAACGCCGCGCTCCTTGAGAAATACCATTTACAGTTGTGACAAAAAATACTGCCATTGCTCCAGATGTCACTATCCAAAATTCACTGGTTGTATTCAGGTGGATCGGGGTATTATTTTCGACGATATGTTCGGTTAATGTGCTGTTATTACTAGGGGTATGATTTATTTTTGTATCCATTTGAACTATTAAATATCATTTTGGGACTAATTTACTGAGAAAATTGTCATTACCTGATTCTGACAGGAGTCAGACTAGTAGTCTGTCAACCCGAAAATGACGGGTGAAGGCAAGTAGGGGGAGAAGAGAGGTAGGGGGAGAAGAGAGGTAGGGGAGGTAGGGGAGATAGGGGAGGGAAGAACAAAAGTTTTTTCGGATTATTACCCGTCAAAATAAATTTGACGAACTACTAGGCTGTTGACTTGATGTAAAAAAGGAAGCTGAAAACTTCCCAAAAGGGCAAAAGTGGCAAAAATGGTAATAATATTTTAGTGTAAGTAGGTGAACACAATAAAACCAAACTGTGTAAATAAATGTAAAATCGTCCAAACCCTCTTCACTCTTGCCTCTTGCCTTTTGCCTTTTGCCTTGCCATAACGACAATTTTCAACACCAACCTACTTATACTAAAAACGGTTAAAAATTGGACTTTTATTTGGCGGCAAAAACAAGTATGATAAACAGCTAATCAAGATTGGTGCTATTAACAGGGGAAATGCATCTTATCAATAAGGGCAATTTAATCTCAATAATGACCAAAATATTCGCATTAACGACCATTATTGACAATATTTTATTCCATCACTATGACTCTGAAAAAATCAATCAAACGATAAATTAGGATTTATTGGTTTACGCATTAAATCGGTATTTTGTCAATAAAATTTAGATGCGCTTCCCCTGGTGCTATTAAAAGGTAAAGTCTGATGTTGAGAATAGATTTTATGGAAGAAGACATTGATAGGCTACATTATGAAAGATATCATCATCCTCATCCATTAGTACAGAAAAAGATGGAAGTCCTGTATTTAAAAAGCCAGGGTATAAAACACAAAGAAATTTGTAGTTTGTGCCAAATATCGAAAACAATGTTAACAATATATATTAAACAATATCAATTAGGAGGGGTAGAAGAACTCAAAAAAATCAAATATAAAGGACGACCAAGTGAGTTAAATCAATCTAGTGATATTTTGAAAGAGTATTTTGAAAAATCCCCGGTTTCAAGTATTGCAGAAGCGAGTGATACCATTGAAAGATTAACTGGTATTAAGCGCAGTCCAACACAAGTGAGAGAATTTTTAAAAAGAATTGGTTTGCGTTGCTTAAAGGTGGGTTATGTACCAGTGCTTTTTCATGGCGTTGTCCTGCGGTTCTTCATGGGGTCTGGTAAGTCTGTGAATGCTTCTAGAATTGCTATTTCTGACATTTTTACTGCTCATAGATGCCTGGATATCTCTACCATTTTATCCTCTTTTTTAGAATAAAATAGCCCTGGTATTAACACCGCTAATACTGACAAACAAGAAAAGCTAGATAGCTTGCTGTCTCTGAATTTTCAGACTTTCAAAAAAGTCCAAGTCTTAACCGTTTAGAGTATATCTAAAATCTTTTTGGTTATTTTTCGGTAAACCTCCAAACTCCATCCCAATTTTCTATTTGATCCTGTTGTAACAGATAATTGACTCGACTTAAATATAAATTGGCAGTTTTATCCGCAGCATTGATAGATAAAACTTTTTCCAAAAAATCCTTGGCTTTACTAAAATTACCTTGGCGATAATATTCTAATCCTTGCTCAAAATCAGGTTGGGTTTGTAATTTAATTAACCTGACTTCGTCAAGCTCTCCATCTAATATTTCATAAATAGAAATAGGTTCAGTTCTTCCTTTGACAACTGCCCGATCTAAAAAGCGAATTTGATATTTACTAGACTTACTCAGATTTTCTAATGCTTGTCCCGAAATCAATAAAGAAACACCATAAAATTTTGTCAATCCTTCTAAACGGGCTGTTAAATTGACATTATCGGAAAAGGCATCTCCCTGCATTCTGTTTTTTTCCCCAACCATTCCCAACATCATGTGTCCAAGGTGAATACCAACCCCAACTTGAATAGGAATATAGCCATTTCTAATACGTTCTTTATTATATTCTTCTACCCGTTTAAGTTTAGCAATACCAGCCACTACAGCATCATCAGCACCATCAGGAAAAACTGCCATCATCCCATCACCTAAAAATTTAACTATTAGTCCATAATTATTGCGAATTTCAGGACTAACTCTTTTAAGGTAAGCATTAACAAAATTAAAATTTTCCTGGGGTGTCATTCCCTCAGAGATAGTGGTAAAGGAACGAATATCACTAAACATTACTCCCATAATTTTACTAACATGATCACCCAGTTGCACATCATTAATACTGTCTTTCCTGAGAAAGTTTATATATTCATGAGGTACAAATCTTCCGTAAGCTTGTAATAAAGACTCTAGCTGGGTGTTAGCATTAGTAAGTTCTTTTTCCCTAGTTTTCACTGTTTTCACCATGTTAGTAAATACCCTCGCTAGTTGTCCTAGTTCGTCGCTACGTTTAGTAACTTCTTCTAAAACACTCGGTTGAAAAGCATCTTTTTCTACATCAGAGGCGGCACTTGTTACTTTACCAACTTGCTCAATGTATGCCCCTTGACGTATAATTTCTGCTTTGAATAAAGCCTCTGCTTCCTGACGTTTGAGAAAGTTAATATAAGCTTTGGAATGATAACGAATTCGGGCTATTAATTCCACTGCATTTGGCAGTTTTACCAAGTAATCATTTGCCCCTAATTCAAACGCTTTAGCTTTGATAGTTGGATCTTCTTTACTGGAAAGGACAATCATGGGAATATTGGCAGTAGGAGAATCTTGAGAACGTAAGTATTTGAGTAATAATAACCCTTCCATTTGTGGCATGACTAAATCTTGAAGAATGACTGTAGGCTGACATTCTTTAGCGAATTTAATGGCTTTAGTGGGGTCGTTGCAGTAGTGATAACTGATATCAAGTTCAGATTTGAGCATTCGATGAATAGCTTCACTAATGATAGATTGATCATCTATTAATAAAACTGTAATTTGTTCTTCCATAATTAGGTGATTAGTGATTAATGAAATTTACCTGTCATTTAAGTAGGTGAACAAAATAAAAATGAGGGGTATTGCGTTTTGTAAAATGGCTGAAACTCAATCAGGATATCGTATTGAGACAACTTTACATACCGTTACATACCTTTAAATTTTCCTGTTCACCTACTTATTTAAAAGTTTTTGTATATATATAGATATATTCTCTAGAGATAATACTTGAACAGCCGCATTTAATTCAACAGCAGCTTTAGGCATTCCGTAGACAATGCAACTTTCTTGATTTTGGGCGATTGTATGCCAACCTTGGAGTCTTAAAGCATTTAATCCTTCTGCACCATCTTTACCCATTCCTGTGAGTAAAATTCCTGTTCCTTTCTTTTTCCAATGTTGAGCAAGACTGTTAAAAAATACATTTACAGAAGGACGATAAGGGTAATCAATCGGATTTTTGGTATAACATAAGGTTAAATCTGGATTTAAGTAAAGATGATCATTTGTACCCGCCACTAAAACTGTACCTTTTTGCAAGTAATCACCAGGTACGGCTAATCTTACAGGTAAGGGTATTTGCTGGTTTAACCAGTCTGCGAAACCACTAGAAAAATGACCATCAACGTGCTGAACAATAACAATAGCAGCATTCAAATTACTTGGTAGTTTTGATAAAATTGTTGCCAGAGCTTTGGGACCACCGGTAGAAGAACCAATTGCAACTAATTCCATTGATTTATATAGTTCATTTTCACTTTCTAACTTAATTTTGCGTGGGGTGGAAACATTTTGAGTTAATTTGGCAATTCTGGCTATTTTGTGCAGTAATTTATCGGTCATACTTGAAGATTTTGTTGTGCCTATCACCGGAGTATTAACAACATCTAAAGCACCATAACCCATTGCTGCATAAACCTGGGCAATATTATCTTCTTTACTTCTAGTGACAATCAAAATTGCACAAGGATAATAGTTGATAATGTGTTGGGTTGCTTCTACCCCATCCATCACAGGCATAAGTAAATCCATTAAGATTAAATCAGGGACATTTTCTTGACATTTACTAATAGCTTCTTTACCATTTCTAGCAATCCAAATTACGTCATAGAATGGTACAGATTCAATAATCCGCCTTAGGATATTAATATCGACAAGTTTATCATTAACAATGGCAATTTTCATACAGAGAATTTGTGATTTGGGACTGGGGATTTTTAATAAATAAAAACTGACTATTGACCTATTAAATCAATAACTGCATTAATTAATATATCATCATGAAAACTACTCTTAGTTAAATAATAATCAGCCCCAGCTTCTAAACCTTGAATTTTATCTTCTTCTCTGTCACGATAAGAAATAATAATTACAGGTAAATGATTTAAACGAGGATGATTTTTGATTTGCTTGACTAATTCAATGCCATTCATGCGGGGCATATCAATATCACTAATGACTAAATCATATTCCTTAGTAAGTACCGCATTCCAACCTTCCACACCATTAACCGCAGTATCTACCTGATAACCACGATTTTCTAATAGTTTACGTTCCATTTCTCTGACAGTAATAGAGTCATCAACTACCAAAATTTTTTGGTATTGAGTTTCACTTTCTAATTCAGCTTGCATCATTACCTTAGATAAACTTCCACCTTTGAGGATAGCATTCATTGAAAGTACCATATCAGAAACATCAATTATTAAAACGGGTGAACCATCTCCTAATAAAGCCGTAGCACTAATATCAGAAACTTTACCCAATCGGGGATCTAGGGGTCTAACAACTAAATCTCGTTCACCCAAAAACCTATTTACTACTAAGCCATAAGTGCTATTTTGGTCACTAATTACAATAATAGAAACTGAGCTATTTTGCTGTGTTACTTCTGGTAATTCTAAAACTTGATGGGCAGCTATTAAACCAATATTTTGGGAATTCATGGTGAAATATTGGCGATTTTCTACATAGGTAATTTCTGATCTTTCCAAGGTGACTATTTGGTCAATCCGTGCTAAAGGAATGGCATATGGTTTATCAGAAATTTCTACTAATAGTGTTCTCACTACTGATAAAGTCAGAGGAAGTTGAAAGTGAAAACTTGTACTTTTTCCTGGTTGAGAAGTTGCCCGTATCGTTCCTCCTACATCTTGCGCCATACTTCTAGCAATATCCAAACCTACACCTCGTCCAGAAATTTCCGTTACCTGTTTAGTGGTAGAAAACCCCGGTAGAAAAAGAAATTCCATTAATTCGGGATCTGAGAGTTGAGATACCATATCTGCTGTTGCTAAGTTTTTATTGATAACTTTCTGGCGTAACTGTTCACGATTTATGCCCCTACCGTCATCGCTAATAGTAATTGCTAATATTCCTCCACGATGAAAGGCTTCTAAACGAATTGTCCCTTCAGGAGATTTACCGGAGGAAATGCGTTCTTCTGGAAGTTCTATTCCGTGGTCTACAGCATTTCTGAGAATATGAGTTAAAGGTGCTTCTAGTCTTTTGATAATATCACGGTCAACAGGTGTAGATTTGCCAATAATTTCTAACTTTACTTGTTTATTTAACTTGCGTGCTAAATCCCGAATCATGCGGGGAAAACTTTGTAAACCATCTTCAAAAGGTCTCATGTGAGAATTAATTACTTCCCGATAAAGACGGTCTGATAAATTAGCAGTACGACGTACGTATAATTCTAGTTCATTCAAGCGATCAGTAATATAATCAATACATTCCTGTTTTTGCTGTCGCACTTGTACTAAATATTGTTTTCTTTGTTGATCATTTAAATTCTGATCAAGGAATTCTTGTAACTGTTCTAAATGCTGGGAAATATCCAACATCCGCGATTTTAGTGACATCATCGAATCTGCAAAAGGTTGTAACCAATTAGCTTCAATTAATGATTCCCCGGCTAAACCCATAATTCGGTTCAAATTATCAGCACTTACGTCCACTACACGGTTGTGATATTTTGCTGTATTTTCTACCTCAACAGTAGCAATTCGGGATTGGTGATTGGCAATTGGGGACTGGGAACTAGGGGTTAAGGGTTGGTGATTAGTAATTGGTGTATCCGGCTGTAAAATTGCCGCTACATTATCACGAATATTTATAAAATCCGCTTGATGTTTTTCCAAAGCAACTGGGGATTGGTGATTGGCAATTGGGGACTGGGAACTAGGGGCTAAGGATTGGTGATTAGTAATTGGTGTATCCGGCTGTAAAATTGCCGCTACATTATCACGAATATTTATAAAATCCGCTTGATGTTTTTCCAACCAATCTGGTAGTTCTACATCATTCAGTTGACTAATACTTTGTAAGAAATCCACTCCTTGCAATAACACATCTACATTATCGGGAGTTAAAGTAATGGTCTTGGCTTGGGTGGCTACAAAACAATCTTCCATCACGTGGGTTAATTCTACCACCCCATCTAAATTGACAATTCGTGCTGCACCTTTGATAGAATGAGCCGCCCGCATCATAGTTTCTAAAATCTGTGATGATTGGGGATTGTTTTCTATAGCCAGTAATTCATGATTCAGAATAGCAACTTGCGCTTTTGCCTCTAACCTAAATAAATCCATTATTGAACTATTATTACTCATCCTTGGCAATTCGATGGGAGAAGCAGGGGGAGAATTATCTATCACCTGTTGTCTTTCTTCTTTACTATCAATTGTCACCCGTTTTGTATCAGTTATTACCCGTTCTGTGTTCACTAAATTAGCAATTATTTTTTGAGTAGTATTCCAATCCCAAGCATGATCTGTCATCCAAGTATCTAAATTACCCTTAGCCTTTTTACTCACACTTAAAAGTAAATCATTAGCATGAAGCAAGGTATCAATTTCCTCGGTCGTTAAAGTAATACTTCGGTTCTGAACAGCAATAAAGCAGTCTTTCATTAATTGCACCAGGTTGGAAGCTGCTTCCATTTCCACAATCCTAGTAGTTCCCCATAAAGAATGAGCCGCTTGTATTGCTTGGTCAATTTCATTCTCAGAAAATGGCTGATTTTTCAATACAGAAAGACATTGTTTTATGGTGTTAACATTGGTTTCTACTTCCTGACGGAATAGTTCTAGTATGGTGTAATTTATCATAAGTATGTGGTAACTAGAGGCTGGGAATTATGGATATAAGTTTCAATACCTTAGCCAAAATAAGAGCCCTTATGATTTTTGGCAAAAACGGCAAAAATAAACATACATACATAAGCGTTTCGAGGAAAAGGTAGTTTAGAATCTAAAAACCTTATTCTACCGTCAATACATTTAAAAAATCCTTGCCGGAAACCTTTAAGGAATTTTTAGGGCTGATTGTTTTTGCCAAGCATAGCGAGAAACGGGAGTTCATGGTTAAAGCATTATCATCTTACCCTCGTAATTTGGCTAAGGTATTGCTAAGAAAAGAGCCTTAAATTTTGAATTGTTTATGAATCATCAATTACAAAATCTTATGATTGAGATTATAAAACAATAAGTCTGGATCAAGATAATTTACTTTTTTGTTTTCCCAGTATACAATACCTTTGGTATAACCTGCTTTAGATTGGGTAATAACAACAGGTGGATCTTCCAACTCTTTGGGGTGAAAGCGAAAAATTCCATGTAATTCATCTACTGGAAATACCCATTTATCTTCTCCTTTTCCAGCTACAATCATCCGTTGAAGATTAATTGGGTTAACTGTGGAATTAGTTTCTTGATTTAGTTTTTTGTTGATATTCTCCTGAGTTGGTTGGATATGTAAAAGAGAATGGAGAGAAGCACAAAGTAATAGCTCCCCACGGATGTTTACCAAACCTAAGAATAATTCATTACTGCGATGAGGTAGAGGTTGAATGGCACAAGGATGGGTAACTTCTTGCAAGATTCTAACTGGTAGTCCTAATTTCTCATTTCCTAGTCGAAATATAATAATAGCAACAGCTTCAGACCTGCGAACAATTGCTTCATTACTGTCAGTAATATCAACAATTACAGATGTTTCTTCGAGAATTTTAATCCAGTTTTCAAGATAACCTACTGGTGCTTCTCTTTCTAATAAACTATCACCCACGGCTGCATAAACCGGACATTCATAGCAATGAATGACAGTTTTTAACTCGCTACAAGTGTAATCACCCTTAATGCCAATTTGATTCCAGCAATCATTGAAAACTAGCCCCTCAGTATTGGCAGTATTTAATACTACCCCATCACTTTCTTTGCCATTGCTGATATAATTATCTGCTTTCATCAGCATCACCTTTTTTTACTTAAATCTTTAACCTGAAAACGGGAAATTTCTGACCGTAATAATTGCGATGCTTCTTCCAATTGTTCCAAAGCACTATTAGTTTCCTGCAAAGCATTAACAGTTTGCCGTGAAGCATCTGTTAATTGCTCCATTACTTCGCTAATTTGTACCGCTCCTTGAGATTGTTCTTCCATACTTTCACTTACCTGTATAAATTGGGGTGCTAAACTTTGGACTTGATTAATAACTTTACCAATTTGGGTACTAATTTTGTTTACTTGTTTCACACTACTATTCACAGAATTATTGAACTTATCCATTTCTATCACACCCACAGAAACAGCCAATTCCATATCTTTAACTATTTGCTCAATTTCCAAAGTGCCGACAGCAGTTTGATTTGCTAATCGGCGAATTTCTCGCGCTACGACTGCAAAACCTGCCCCATATTCTCCGGCTTTTTCGGCTTCTATCGCAGCATTTAATGATAAAATATTAGTCTGATCTGCAACCTTGGTAATTGTGACAACAACATTATTAATATTGTTGGCTTTTTTATTTATTATTCCTAATTTGGAAGTAATAGAATTTGTGGCTTCTGTTAGTTGCCGCATAGTATCTTCCATTTCTTGCAATTGATCACGGCTTTCACCTGCATCAGCAGCAGTTGTTTTAGTCATTTCTGCTACTTGGTCCATTATCTTGACTAGATTTCTAGAGGTGACAGCAATTTCTTGAGCAGTAGCCGTAACTTGGTTTGTAGAAGCTAATTGTTCTGTAACTGTGGCTTCCAATTCTTTGCCAGAAGCGGCAATTTGTGTAGTAGAAGTGGTAATTTGTACACCTGACTCTTGAATACGTTGAATCAAGGTACTTAAATCCTTGTTCATAGTATAAAAGGCATTTTGTAATTTGCCAATTTCGTCTTGAGTATCTGAGTGCTGAATTTGTGTTGTCAAATCTCCACCAGATATTTTTTGAGCAATATTCACCAATTCACCAATTTTAGATGCAACTGTATAGAAAGCAGTTTGTAGTTTACTTAGTTCATCTTGTCCATAAGATGATTGCATCTGTATGGTAGAATTGTGATGAGCTATAGAGTTAGAAACTTTGACTAATTCTTCTGCTCTTTTAGCAATTGGTTTACTAAAAGCAAATCCAAAACCAACGGCAGTTACAGGACCAATTATTAAGAATAACACTATCCAGAAATTAGTTTGACTTACATCGATATTGGCTTCTTTTGTAGCTTCATTCGCTAAATCATTATTATATGCTATTAGTTCAAGTATTAGCTGAGTTGCTTTTTCAAAGCTAGGGTATAATTGAGTGTTTGAAAAATATATCATCTTATCAATTACTTTTATAGCAGCTTCGGCTGCGCCTAAATTGCAGTTATTAATAGCAGTTTTGCCTGTCGTGACTTTAGGTGTGTTAGCTTTTCCGCTATCTGCGGTGAATTCACAACCATATCCAGTATACTCATCATTGAACTGAAGAAACTTTTCACTGTCTGCTGACCATTTATCCCATGCCAGCAAAGCTTTTTGATAAATTCGGTCTTCTTCGGAGTCACGAGTTAACTTTTTGTATAACTCCCATCCCTTTTCGACATCCTTTAAGGCTGATTTAATTCTGGTAATTTCTTTTTGCCTCTGATCCATACTTATTGCTGGTGAAAGTAAGATATTTTCAGATGCGTTTACTCTGGTTTGTGCTTCATTGACTTTCCATAAATTAACTGTATTGGGAAATGTTTTATCTGAGAATGTCCTAATATGTTTAGTTAGACGATAAGAACAACTCCAGCCAATTATACCCACCACTAGAATCATTAACCCAACAACTAAAAATCCGCTCACCAAACGCTTTTGTAAACTCAAATTATTCAGCATAAAACACCCTAATTTTTTAATTTAAATGAAGCTTATTCACATTCATTATCTCACAATAGTTGTAATCTTTGTAACCTTTGCCGTAAAATCTTTGCTTTGATCATTTCTCCTTTTTGTTCTTTAAGTAAAGTTAAATGTAGTAAAGCTTCAGGGTTTTTCGGGTCAAGATAAACAGCTTTTCGGAAGCATTCTTCAGCTTGTGATTCTAGTCCTTGAGCTTGATGAATCTGACCGCATAAAAGATATGCTTCTACACTTGTTATATCTACTTGTAAATATTTTTGACATTGGGATATAGCTTCGGTTAAATAACCTTCATCAGCTAAGTTACGAATTCTTTCTAGATTAGAATCATTTGTTTCTGTCGTATTTGGTAATTTATTTATTCCATATTGATTTAGTGTAATTTGGTTGTTATCAATTTTGGAAGTTTTTGGTAGGATTGGAGGTATTTCTGTGACATTTATATTTGGTGTTAGAGGATGTTTATGTTTTTCTGACTTATGATCACCTATGGATAGGTGATTTGAATTAACATTTTTTGTAAGGATGACTTTTTTTTGTCCCACAAGCACACCATTTAAACGAATTACTTCTATATCTGAATTAAGTAATTCTCTTGTTTCTAATGCACTCACAAATATTATCCCTCCCTCTTTTAATGAATGATTTAGACTTTTTAAAGTAATTTTTCTGGACAATGAATCGAAATAAATTAAAACACACCGACAAAAAATAATATCATATGATTTTTTGTCCAATAAAAACTGAGAATCTAGTAAATTACCTGGACTAAAATTAACTGTATTTTTTACCTGATCAGATATTTGATATTCCTTACCTATAGACTTAAAGTAGCGGTTTTGAAATTCTAAGTTATGACCTCTAAAAGAACTCCGGGTATAAATTCCTTTTTTCGCTTTAGATAAAGATTTTTTACTAATATCAAATGCATCAATATGAAACTGATTTGGTTGTAAACCTAGACTCAACAATGTCATAGCCAGAGAATAAGGTTCTTCTCCAGTAGAACAGGGAATACTTAACAAGCGAAGTTTTCTACAGTGAGATTTATTTAACCATTGAGAACGGACATAATTTGTCAGAGCATCATAAGATTTAATCTCTCGAAAAAACCAAGTTTCGGGAATAACTATCAATTCTACCAATTCGTCAAATTCTTGACTTGATGTCTGTAACATCTGCAAATATTCATCTACATGACTGAACCCGCAGATAGAACGACGAATCTCTACAGATCTGGTAATTTTGCTGGCATCAATAATATTGGGGTCAATACCGATTTTTTTGCGTAATAGGTTCTCAATTTTTAGATAACTCATTTATACAACTTTCTCCCCCTGTTAATAAGTAAGTATTTTCGACATCAGCAAACAATTGTTTTAAATTAATTCGTTGGATGACTCCTTTTTCATGCATTAGCATTCCTCCTAAATATGGTACTTCTCTCACCCGAATACCAGAATGTACAAAGTCCGTTGCTGGTTTATTTAAAGTTTCTGTAATCCTTTCTGCTATTAATCCTAAATATTGTTTTCCATAATCTTGATGGGGGTAGCTTACCATAATAATCCGGGTACTGAGGCAAAATTGGCTAAATGTATTACCAATCAAATAGCACAAGTCTACCACTGGTACGATTTTACCTCGATAATTCAATAAACCAGCTACGCAGTCTGGAACATGATGTACTTTTCTCAAAGCCATTCTGGGGATAACCTCCACTACATGGGAAGTTTCAATGGCGTACAAATCACTACTAACGCAGAAAAGCAGCATTAACATGGCAGTATAATAAAAGTAATTGCGCGTATTTTATCATAGAATGTTGTATCCTATCATAGGAAGTCAATCAAATTTCAGCAATTCTGATTTTGAAAAAAATAAGATAAAATTCTCTTAATTTAAGTGTAAACCCTGTATTAAATTATTCTTTTTTGATAGATAATTATCATCCGACGCTGGAGATAAATGGGTTTTTAAAAATCTTTAAAAATCTAGACATGAAGAATTGATTTCAACTTACCAATCTAGCTGAAATTCTAAGCAAATTTATAGTTTTTTGAATAAATAACTTTCTCCTCCTCTTTCAATATATTGACATTTTTCAACCAGAATTTATTTTTTTAAATGGGACATATTCCCTGAGAATAAATGAGAAAAAATCCGACCAATCTTTAAACCAAATAAATTTTAATAGGCTACGCATATCATTAAAAAAAGAAGTTCGAGTTACTAATAACTCACGAACTTTCTGATAGGTATAATTAACTAAATCTAAAACAGTATGAAATAAAAAAGCTAATAAATTCAAAGACAATAATAACTCGCACAAATGATTTTCTCCATGACCAAAGTTATGCCCTAAATTATAACCGTGATTTTTAAGAACGTTATTCCCTTCATTCTCAACTTTCCATCTGCTGCGTGCAGCCTTGACAATTTTTTCAACATTATTTTCAGTGATTTTATGATTAGTAATCCAATTATTTTGGTAGATGATTTTCTTGACAACAATTATAAATTTTTATTTCCCTTGGATTCCCTATTCTAAAACCCGAACGATGAACTGGATTTTCCCCATTCGTTGTCAAGCAATCTCTCTAGTTTATTGAGTATTCATACTTATTTTTCAACCCGACTGTTTTTTTAGCCAGAGGCAATGGCCAGGGCAAACGCACCTAAATTCTGTAATCCATGTCCAGCAAGGGTTTCAACTTTTAGTTACAAAACTAAACAATCGTCAAAACCTTTGTACAGTAAGCATTCTAAAAATAAGATGCGTTTGCCCTGAGGCAATGGCTAACAAATAGTTACTTTGTACTATATTTTGAATTCCAAAATCGGGGCTAATACTTTATTTTTTTCAAAATGAGAATTGCTGATCAAATTTTTGTAGCCTTTCATAGTTGTCTTGTTTATGCCGTGTTCTACTAGAATCCAAAATTATTTGACTTAATGTGTTACTTGAGCAGACGCTCAAATCCAAAAAAGCTGATTAATACTTCTAAAGGTGTTTCTGCATCCGTCCGGGTTGCTGCTTCAATTTCTTTGATAGTTTCTAGATTTAAATACTTAAAGACTTCTTGAGTTAAAATGGGTATGGCGGCTACTGGAAAGGGAGATAACTCATTTAAGAGACGATTTAACCGAGATTTAGCAAAGTTAACCTGAAATTTTGTCCGTCTTAGTAATCGTTGTCTCAGATTTTCATAAAGTTCTGGATTATCTCTGGACAGAGTTCCCACACTTTGATTTTGAATAATAGGAATAATATCTGGATTTTCTTCTAAAAAGAGTAAGCCACCCTCCCGATTGTAAGATCCTATTCCCTCCATACCTAAAGAACCAATATCAGCTAAAGTAATGATCCGAGCTACTAATGAGATAGATGGATTTTGATCATAAAGAGAGGGTTGATAAATGGCTTGCTCTGTAGTATCGTAATCGCAAATAGTGGCGATGATGGCTTCTTGAATAATTGCCAAATCTAGATCAGTAAAAAGTGCCGTACTATCTGGGTTAGATGCCGATATTTGTTGATTTAAAACTTGAATATAGTCAAATAGCTTGACAACAGAGGCATTCTCACTGACACCTGCTTGTCGCCGTCTGGATGTGTGGGGTTCATGGGGTATAAAAATTTGCAATAAATCATGGCTGATCGCACAAACATCTAAGAGTAATTCCATTCTCTTAATTGTCTTTATATCTACTGACAAATAGGGACGAATTGCCTGAAAAATTAATTGAGCGCGTTGTTGTACAGCAATCAAATGGTCTTTTGTATGATAGTACAATTGCTTTTGAATAACTTCATGCTCAAATTCTGCTAGAACAAATTGATTTACTCTTTCTACACTGATAGTAAAATCATCGTTGATGTATAATTCAACTTCTCCAGGTAGTTGGTGTAAGTGCGAGTTTTTTTGGTTGTGTGAATTCATCTTGATTAGCGGGACTTAAAGAAAAATCATATCTAATGGTCGGCTTTCTTCCCATCATAATCTCACAAATTGACGGACTCGTTTTTTCTTTTTCGGTAACAGGGTCTCAATAATTTCCCATTCCTTATCTGTCAAACTGCTTGAGAATGGCATTTTCCACTAATTAAACTTTCTGTGTAATTGCAACTACAAATATCCAGTTTACATTTTTTAGCGATCGCTGTGCCAAAAAGATCCCAAATGGGTTCTATATATTCTCTTCCGAATGAATCAGCCTACCATCTTTTGATTTATACTAAGCGCGTTGTATTCGTTTACGACTAAAGTTGAAATGGGTAATATCAATATTAATCAAACCGCTAAAAATCTTTGAATCACATCTTGACTAAGTTCCTGAGTTAGACCGGAAGCAACAATCCCCCCTTTTTGCATAGCATAATAGTAATCTGCCTGACGGACAAAATGCAGGTGCTGTTCTACCAATAAGACGGAAACTCCTGTGGTTTCAATAATCTGACGGACTGCGGCTTCAATTTCCAAAATGATTGAGGGTTGAATACCTTCCGTTGGTTCGTCTAATACGAGTAGTTGTGGTTTTCCCATTAAAGCACGAGCGATCGCTAATTGTTGCTGTTGTCCACCACTTAAGTCTCCACCCATACGAGAAAGCATAGTTTTTAATACTGGAAATAAACTAAAAATTTCTGAAGGAATTTCTGGTTTTTTGACTGGTTTTTGTCTAGCTTCTAATCCCAAAAGCAGATTTTCTTTAACTGTTAATCGCGGGATAATTTCCCTTCCCTGACTCACATAACCAATACCCATTTTCGCCCTTTCATAAGTTGGTTTACCGTTAATTATCTCCCCTGCAAAATTAATAATTCCGCTGCTGGGTTTGAGTAAGCCAATAATTGTTTTTAGCATGGTTGTTTTTCCCACCCCGTTGCGTCCAATTAAACATACCATTTGTCCTGGTAATACAGTTAAATCTACATTTCTGATAATATGACTTTCACCATAATGAACGTTAAGATTAGAAATTTTTAGCATTATAAAATTAACCTGATTAACTATTTTAATTTTTCCTAACTTTAGCCCACCATCCCCCTCCCCTTGTCAAGAAACTTGTGTGTACACTAATAATACAAGGACGGGCAAGATGCCCATCCCACAAGATTGGATTATCTTTTTTGTGGAGTTCTCTAAGAGGGTGTTTGAAAAGTTATGGTTGATGTATCAAATATTTTTTACCCCACCCTAACCCTCCCCTTGTAAAGGGGAGGGAACTGGATTTTTATTGTTTCCCCCCTTTACAAGGGGAAAGGGGGGTAGCAATGTGATGAAAATTACGGAATACCACTTTTCAAACATCCTCTAATTGCTATGATTAGAAACTGAAAGTAGTTCTCAAAGCACCAATTACTAAATTGCTACTGCTATCATCGTGATTTGGGGCTGTTAGCCAAATTACAGCGGGGGTAATGGTGATATTATCGCTGACCTTGTATTGATAAAATCCCTCAACGTGATAAGAGGTATTTGGATCTTTAGTAATTCCAGTAACAGTAGAATTCGTGACCTTTGGTTCCATACCAAATATAATACCAGCTAAGTTACCTTTTTTACCCAAATCTGGTAAACCTAAAGTAACAGCATAGTTCCAAATTTCCGCTTTTCCTTTGGTACCAGTCAAAAATTGACTATTGGTATATCCAGCCCAACCACCTAAAACAAGTTGCTTCGTAATACCTAAAGATGCTTCCACACCGTAGGAATTACTGGAAAAGTTTGTACCAGAGGCAAGATTGGTAAACGTGGCGTTATTACTACCTGTAGCCAGTGACTTGTTATAGGAATTGATGTAAGTTAAACCAAGGGAAATGCGATCGCTTGGTTTGACTGTTAATTGTGCTAAACCGCCGTAGGGACCATCAAACAACCCATTTCCGGGAGTAGGGTTATTGTGTTGACTAGCTAAGTAACCTAAACTGAGAGTTAAATTTTTACCGATGTTTTGTTTTACACCTAGTCCTGCCCCACCCAATTGGGCATAGATGGGATTTCTGGTTCCAAATGCGGACACAGCACCAGACCCACCATTCCCATCAAATAGATTCAATGTGCTGTCAAGGTCGAGAATTATACCATCATTGGCTATGATGTTGGCATAAGTATTTTTACCAAGGGGGAATCCATAGGAAAGCGCACCTATGGAAACATTGTTATTAGGTGTGCCACTGGCAAAGGACAATTTACCTTCTGTAGTATTAAGACCAAAATTGTTAATATTGTTGCTTTCTAGCCTGGTAAACAGTGTGTCTTTTCCAGTAAAACTGGTGACAAGCTCCAGTCTAGTTCTAGCACCTAATGTCGTATTCTTGTTAGTAATGTTATTAGTGCCAACTTTATCACCAGAAACAACACCACTAACAACCGCAACAACCTGTCCTTGCAGTTTTGTGGTAGTTGAAAATTGATTGGCTTCTAAATCAGCAGTTTTGGCTTCTACAGTGTCTACACGCCCTTTTAAGGTTGCTAGTTCTGCGGAAAAGTCATTTTGCAACTTTTGGATTGTTGCTAAATCTTGTTTTGTCGTTAAATCAGCGGTAGCAGTAGCAATTAATTCATTGACTCGATCTAAACAAGCATTCAAACCAGCCGCAAATTCGTATCGTGACAACGCCCGATTACCCCGAAAAGTCCCGTTAGGATAACCTGCAACACATCCATAGCGTTCTACCAATGATTGTAATGCCTGAAATGCCCAATCATTAGGTTGGATATCGGATAACTGAGACACGGAGGTAACTTGAGATATTACCTCTTGTTGATTATTTATATTTAATTGTTGAGAATTAGTGTCAGTCTGGAGTTGATTATTTGCTGGTATTGCTTCAGCCAAGACTCCAGAACTTGTCCATAGTATGGCACTGATAACAGTCGAACTAGCAAGTAAATATGTTGAGAACTTTTGCATTTTTCTTCACACCTGGTTTTTTACGAATAATTGGAGCTATTAAGAATTATTCTTAACAACTCTAATTTGGAACCTAGAAACTAAAAGTAGTTATCAAAGCACCAATCACTAGATTACTATTCTACCACTTAAATAGCCTAAACTTAGGGCTATTTTATCGCCAAATTGTAACTATTTTTGAAGTCAGTGATGCCTTTACAAGAGGGGATTAAGGGGGGGTATGATTCTCTTCCTGTTTTCCCAAATATACTTCAATAACGCGGGGGTCATTTCTGACTTTCTCAAAATCGCCTTCACACAATACCGAACCCTCATGTAATACTGTAACTTTCTTAGCAATTTGTCGCACAAATTCCATATCATGTTCAATCACTAAAATTGAATGACTCGTGGCTAATGTTGATAATAAATTACCAATATTATAGGTTTCCTCATC
This sequence comes from Aphanizomenon sp. UHCC 0183, assembly GCF_009712065.1. Classification (NCBI taxonomy): domain Bacteria; kingdom Bacillati; phylum Cyanobacteriota; class Cyanophyceae; order Nostocales; family Aphanizomenonaceae; genus Aphanizomenon; species Aphanizomenon sp. UHCC 0183. The sequence goes on from NZ_VILC01000015.1 coordinate 46,005, forward strand.
TGTTAAACCAGCCACTGGTTCATCAACAAGTAATAAATCAGGAGATTGTGCTACTAACATTCCAATCTCCAAACGTTGCTTTTCTCCGTGGGATAATAAAGCCGCTGGAATATTTGCTTTTGCAGTTAAACCAATTGTTTCTAATAAGCCTTTAAGACTATTTTTTTCCGCAGAATTGATAGAATGAAACAAGGTAGAAAAGACATTTTTCTGACGATTACTAGTGATTTCTAAATTCTCAAAAGGTGTTAAATTAAGATATATGCGTGGAGTTTGAAATTTGCGCCCAATTCCCATCCGTGCAATTTGATGTTCGGCTAAAGAACGTAAATTTTTACCCTTAAATAATACTTTGCCTATGGTTGGTTGCACCTTACCTGTAATTACATCCAAAAAAGTAGTTTTTCCTGCACCATTCGGACCAATTACTACGCGCAATTCACCAACATTCATACTAAAATTTAGGCGATTTAATGCTTTGAAACCGTCAAAACTAACGGTGACATTTTCAGTTTCTAAGATTTTGGCGTTCATGTTTCACTTCTATGTCTTCTTCTAAACTAGGATAGGTATCAGAAATTTTTAATTGCTGACGTTTCCCAAAAGGGATATTTTGTTGATTTAACCATCCCATTATGCCATCAGGAAGCAGAATGACGATTATTAATAATAGTATACCCTGAAAAAATAGCCATATTTCCGCGAATTGTTCACTTAAAAAAGTCCGAGCATAATTAACTAATAAAGTGCCAATAACTGCCCCGATTAATGTCCCTCTTCCCCCCACAGCCACCCAAATCACCATTTCAATAGAAAAGCCAATATCCATGGATCTAGGGGATACAGAACCACTTTGAACGGTGTAAAATGCCCCAGCTATACCAGCAATTGCTCCCGAAACAGCAAATACTAAGACTTTAAAATCTGTGGGGTCATAACCAGAAAATCTCACCCGACTTTCATCATCACGAATAGCTATTAATAATCTACCAAAACGTCCACTAGTTAACCAGCGACAAATCCCATAAGTAGCCGCCAAAAATACCACCGTCAAGACGTAAAAAACAAATTGAGTTTTGTTATCACTAACTATAGCACCACTGCCATTGACTCCCCAAGACAAAGGCGGAAAAGTGGTAAAATCTATCAACCCATTTGTGCCATTAAAAAATTGTTGTTGTCCATTAAAAAAATTGAAAAATACAATAATTGCAGCTTGAGTCAAAATCGAAAAATAAACGCCCTTAATGCGATTACGAAATACTAAATATCCTAGTAGTCCTGCTAACAAACCCGGAATCATCACCACAGCAGCCACAGACAGGGGAAAAGAAGAAAAAGGCTGCCAAAATCCAGGAAGTTCCATAACACCATAAAGGGACATAAAATCCGGTAACTCCCCCGTGGGGACTTGCAATTTTAGGTACATAGCGATCGCATATCCACCCAAACCGAAGAAAATCCCATGTCCCAAACTCAATAAACCAGCATAACCCCAAATTAAATCAATTCCCAAAGCCACAATAGCCAGAGACAAAAATCGTCCCAATAAATTCAGACGAAAATCTGAAAGTAAAACCGGCATAATCAAAATCAAAATTAAAGCGATCGCACAAACGACCCCAACTTCAACTAATATTAAACTTCGCCCCTTTTTAATTTTCATCATTTCTAACTTATCCATTTTCTAAAATCCGCGTTTATCTGCGTTTATCTGCGTTTAATTTCCCATAATTTAAACATCAACATGACGACCCTTTTGGGGAAAAATTCCGCCAGGTTTCCACTGTAAAAACACAATAATTAACGCAAAAACCATCACCTTAGCCATACTTGTAGTTGCAAAAAAACTAAATAAATCAGCCAAAGGCTTGACCGCACCCAACAACAAAGCCAAAGTTCCCGAACCAATCAAATAATTAATTGTCCCAATTCCCAAAGCTGCCAAAATCGTACCAGCTAAATTACCCACACCACCGACAACCACCACCATAAAGGTGTCAATAATGTAATTTTGTCCAGTATTTGGTCCGACAGAACCGAGTAAACTAATTGCACATCCAGCCACACCAGCTAACCCTGAACCCAGTGCAAAAGTAATTGCATCAACTTTTTGAGTGGGAATACCCAAACAAGCGCTCATACTGCGATTTTGAGTAACAGCCCTAATTCTTAATCCCCAATGAGAACGTTGCAAAAATAGATAAATTCCTCCCACACAAATAATCGTCAAAACAATAATAAATAACCGGGCATAAGGTAATTGTACACCAGCTAAAGATACACCAGATTGTAACCAACTAGGGGCTGTAACATCCACATTTTGAGCGCCGAACCAAGGTAAAGTTACCGCTTGCTGATAGGTTTTACTCAATAAATTACAAATTGTGATTGTCAATCCTAGTGACAAAAATAGTAAAACTCCCACAACCCAGTTACGAATTTTCTGTAAATTATTCCGAGAATTTAAAATCCATAAACCCCCAAAAAACAAAACAGAAAACAAAACCATCCCCATGACTAATAATAAATTGACACTGCGAACAAACTGCTGAAAAATTAAACTTACGCCCCAAGTTGCTAACAGAGTTTCTAAAGGTCGTCCATAGAGATAACGAATTACACTTTTTTCCAGAACTAATCCCACACCAGCAGTGAAAACAAAAGCAATAATCAAAGCCAGAAATATATAAACTTCAAACCAAACCCCACCCAATTGCTTACAAACATTTTGCACGACAAAAGTTGTATAAGCGCCAAACATCATTAGCTCACCATGTGCCATATTAATGACACCCATTAAGCCAAATATGATCGCTAATCCTAACGCAGCAATTAATAAAACAGCGCCAATACTAACACCATTAAATACAGCTTCCAAGAACCCTGTTAACATTTTATCCCTGCAATTATCAATTTATTCCTAATAGTCAGTTGTCAGTTGTCAGTTGTTTTTTAGTTATTTTCACCTCACAGCAAATTGCCACTAAACGAAGTACAAATATGAATAAGTAGGTGAACACAATAAAACCAAACAAACGTAAAATCGCTGAAAACTTCTTTACTCTCGCCTCTTTAAGTAATTGGACAAAAATATTTACAGTCATTGCGAGCGAAGGGAAACAATCACAGCCCTGGTGATTGCTTCATTTCACTTCGTTCCATACAGCTAACGCAACGCTTAGGCAATAACATTGTGTAATTAATTCTGTCTCACTACTTATCTTTTAGCTTTTAGTAATTAAGGATATTACCATGAAAAAATGACAAACTATATCGTAAGTGATTAGACGGACATGATACAATTCCATTGTGATATTTTAACGAAATTTAAGCAAGCAAAAAATCAAGGAGATTCTTATGACTACCATTTACAAAATGATGTTTGGAACTTATAACGCTGACACCTTAATCGGTACAGATGGTCCAGATACCCTGATTGGACTTGCCGGCAACGATACTTATACCGTTAATCATATAGGTGACATTGTTACCGAAGCTCTCAACGCAGGAACTGATTTAGTCAACGCATCTATTTCCTACACCTTACCTAATAATGTGGAAAACCTGACCTTGACAGGAAGCAGCAATATTAATGGTACGGGTAACAGTCTGCATAACACTATCACAGGCAATAGTGGCAATAACACCCTCAACGGTGGTAATGGTATTGATACCTTGATTGGTGGTTTAGGTAATGATGTTTATGTGGTAGATACTACTACTGACACCATCATAGAAAAAGCCAATGAGGGAACAGATACAGTTAAATCATCTGTCACTTATACCTTGGGAGATAATCTAGAAAACCTCACCCTCACAGGAGTAGCCGCAATTAACGGCACAGGGAACGCAGGTAATAACACTCTCATTGGTAATAGTGGCAATAACACCCTCAACGGTGGTTTAGGTGCAGACACCCTCACAGGTGGAACAGGAAGCGATACCTTTGTTTTCCAATTTGGACAATCCCCAGTATTAGGAGCAGAAAGAATTACCGACTTTGCCATCGGCACTGACAAAATTGACCTGTTGACCTCCTTGGGTGTAGCTATGAAGGCTCCCACTGCCTTCACTCGTGCTGCTGATAGTACAGCTACTACCTTAATAAATATGGCCAATAGTGTATTTATTGATGCTAACGGAGGATTATCTGATAATCAGGCTTTAGGTGTAAATAGTGCAGCTTTAGTCAGTGTCACCACTTCCGGTATTGCCGGAACTTATTTGGTCATTAATGATGGTGTGGCTGGTTTCCAATTAGGCAATGACCTATTGGTGAATATCACAGGATATAGTGGTATATTACCAGCTTTGGGTACTATTGCTGTTAGTAGCTTCTTTATCTAAGTGCCTAAGCTCTCTTTCTGTGATTGGGGGGCTATTTTCACCTAAATCACTTTCCTTAACCCTCTCCTAAGAGGAGAGGGTTAAGGAATAATATTTAATACTAGAGAGGCTTGTTATTTGTATGATAAAAAAGTCCAGTTTCTAGCCGTTTTGAGTATTACTAACCCCTGACAACTGACCACCAAATTAACCATTCTTGTATTTACCACCTTTTGCAGGATCTGACCAATCACAAGCAAATCCCTTGGTCTCTTTCACAAATTGATTCCAAGGAACTGGTTCAACTGGTGCGGGAGTAGCATAAACAATGTCAAATAGTCCATCCTTTCTGACTTGACCAATCCGCACAATTTTTGATATGTGATGATTGGCATTAACAGTCACTTTTCCTTCAGGTGCATCTATAGTTTGACCATAGGCCGCAGCCCGGACTTTTGCTAAGTCAGTTGTAGTTGCTTTTTCTACCGCTTGCTTCCATAAATACACGGCGATGTATGCCGCTTCCATTGGGTCATTTGTTACCCTGTCTTCACCGTATTCTTTCTTAAAAGCCGCCACAAATTTCTTGTTCGCAGGTGTGTCTACTGTTTGAAAATAGTTCCAAGCAGCATAATGTCCTTCTAGATACTCCACACCAATGGCTTTAACTTCCTCTTCCGCAATACTCACAGACATGGAAGGATACTTATCTGGTGTCAATCCCGCTCCTTTCAACTGTTTGAAGAAAGCAACATTACTATCACCATTAAGGGTATTATAAATTACACCACCTTTGGGTAAAACTTGCTTAATTTTAGTGATAATAGCTGTTACTTCCGTATTACCCAAAGGTAAGTAATCTTCTCCCACAGTTTTCCCACCTAAAGCCTCTAATTGAGCCTTAATAATGTTATTAGCAGTGCGGGGGAAAACATAGTCAGAACCTACTAAAAAGAACTCTTTACCTTTATTCTTCAACAACCAATCAACAGAAGGTTCAATTTGTTGATTTGGGGCTGCACCAGTGTAAAAAATATTTTTAGAACATTCTTGACCTTCATACTGCACAGGATACCAGAGCATATGATCCTTGCTCTCGAAAACTGGCTTGACATTTTTGCGACTAGCAGAAGTCCAACAACCAAAAACTACAGCTACTTGATCCTGGTCAATCAATTTAGTAGCTTTTTCTCTAAAGGTGTCCCAATTAGAAGCGCCATCTTCAACAACTGCTTCAATTTGCTTACCTAAAATACCCCCAGCAGCGTTAATTTCCTTAATTGCTAATTTTTCCGCATCTACCACACTTTTCTCACTGATAGCCATTGTCCCACTGAGAGAATGTAAAATACCTATCTTGATGGTTTTACCAGTAGTACCAGCTATGGGAGATGTACTGGTGGATGCTGCTGGACTATTCGCAGTATTTGGAGAGTTATTAGCACAAGCTTTTAAAAAAATGCTACTACCAACACCTACAGCACTGTAAAGCAGAAACTTACGTCGGTTAAATTGCCTACCCATATTTTTGATTAGTTATCTTTTAAAGTGAGATATTAGTTCTATATTTAACTATTAAACTGTGATTTGTTATACAAAATCGTAATTTATTTTAATAAAAATATACCTCAAGATTGGTGTAAGTAGTGAGACAGAATTAATTACACAATGTCATTGCGTTAGCAAAGCGTGGCGTTAGCCATATGGAACGAAGTGAAATGAAGCAATTCCAAGGGTTGTGATTGCTTCCCTTCGCTCGCAATGACTGTAAATATTTTTGTCCAATTACTTAATAGCCACATACATAGCCACCTCCCCGCCAGCGACTAGCAGGTTAGGATCTACCTCATATAATTATAAATATCTGTATAGATTCTCAGATTCCTGTTAAGTATACAGGGATATTGGTGAAATTAAAAACTTGATCATCAATCTCTATCTTAAAAAACCTCATGTTGCTATATTTTTTAAGAAGTATCAATAATCAAATCAGAAATTATGACAAAATACATCATGTGGGGAAGCTATTGTGAAGACGTTCTCAGCAAACGTGAACCCTATCGTCAAGACCATTTAGCCGGATTAGCACAACAGAAAGAATCTGGAATTTTAATTACCATTGGTCCAACAAAAGATGTAACTCAAGTTTTTGCTATTTACGAAGCTGAAGACGAAAACACCGTTCGTCAATTAGTGGAATCAGATCCCTATTGGCAAAACGGCATTTGGACAGAGTATTCTGTTAAAGAATGGATTCAGGCTTTTTAGCCCCTTAACACAATTTTTAACGAAAATAATTAATTCGTAATGGGTAATTACGAATTAATTATCGAACAGAATTCAGGAGTCAGAATTCAGAATGAATTCTGTGCGAGTGGCGGATGAATAACTGGGTTTAAGACCCCCACCAAATCGTAGATTTGGTTGTCTTTAATCAGTCGCAGGTTTGAATCCTCGACTGATTGATTCTGACTCCTGGCTACTGACTCCTGACTCCTTCTTCAACCCTTCAGTGCCTTTTGAAAATTGCGACGATAGGATGAATTAGCTAAAAACAAAGCAGGCCATAGCACAGCCAAACCGATCCGATTAGGTAAAGTTTGATTAAAATTAGTCCTACCAAATCCAGTCCAAAATTTCCACACACCACCGAGATAAACCACGATTATTCCGAAAACAAGTAAATTCATAATTACCATCAACTTCCTTAATAACTGACATCATCTTATAAGAAGATAGGCTAAAAACCCCGGAATTGATCCCTAAAAATCCCCAAAATTTTTAGAGATCAATGTCTCGTAAGCCGGGGATGAAAGCTGCAAGAGAGGATTTATCCCCCAGTGATAAGTTAATTATATTTGATGTTATAATCTCAATTGACAGGAAAGGTAATCAACCTGTATAAAAACCTAACTGCCTAACTGTAATCTGTACCTTGACAATTAAATCTATGGGGTTCTACTGCATTGTTCTAGTTTTCTCCTATCAGTAGGTAAAAGATTTATAGGTGCTAGACGAATCAGAATTTTGAAACGATAAGGAATAGGGAACAGGGAACAGGGGAGGAACTACTGGTGTCAACTTAGAGACTTCCAAATAAAAAAATGTCCCAAAACTAACGCAAAAACCCTCCCTATTTCTTCTCTCTCTGTGTTCTCTGTGCCTCTGTGGTTCGTTTGTTCATTTATTTATTGGGATAATTTATTTCCTGGAAGTCCCTTAAGCTACAGATGGCTTATTTGTTTGGCTGACAGACCCGCCCAGAAATGAATTAGAGTAAGCCACAAAATAAATAATCCTGTTTTGTCATGCTGAGTGTAGCGAAACGAAGCGAAACGAAGCATCTCAAGAGATTCTTCACTACACTTCGTTTCGTAATCCCTCTGACACGCTGCGCGAACAGAATGACATTGGGCATTTCTTTTTGTGGAGTTCTCTAAGGGACTTCCAATTAAAAAAATACCCAAAAATTTCTTGTGGTGCGGGACGAAAAGCCCGCTAATCATCAAGGACGGGCAGGATGCCCATCCCACGAAGTTGGGCATTTCTTTTTGTGGAGTTCTCTAAAGTAAACTCAACAATTTCAAAAATTTTCTAGTTATTGAGTCGTCTTGAGACGACTTTTGCTATGAGACTGGGAATTCATTCCCAGTCGGACTATGGATTTTACGTTAAGTTGACACCAATGGGGAGAAACTTCTTTCTTCCTCCTGATAGCGTTCACGTAGTGTGCCGAAGGCATAGCCTGGCGTTAGCCATAGTCCTGATAGCGTAGCGTGGCGTTAGCCATACTCCTGACTCCTGACTCAGTGACTCCTTTAAGAGATGTTTCTTATGGAAGGTTCTGAAATTTCAATAACTATAAGAGACTAGAAGAAGAAAAATATCATGTTTTTAGTCAAGTTTAGGAGTATTTATGCGTGCAGTCTTAATGGCAGGTGGTTCAGGAACACGGTTGCGTCCTTTGACTTGCGATTTACCCAAACCAATGGTTCCGATCTTAAATCGTCCCATTGCTGAACATATCATTAATCTCCTCAAACGGCACCAGATTTATGAAGTAATTGCCACATTACATTATTTACCAGATGTTCTCCGTGATTACTTTCAAGATGGCAGTGATTTTGGCGTACAAATGACCTATGCTATTGAAGAAGATCAACCATTAGGTACGGCAGGTTGTGTAAAAAATATTACTGAACTTTTAGATGAAACTTTTTTAGTCATTAGCGGTGATAGTATCACAGATTTTGATTTGAATGCTGCCATTGAATTTCATCAACAAAAACAATCAAAAGCCACTTTAATTTTAACCCGTGTGCCTAATCCCATTGAATTTGGTGTGGTAATTACGGATACAGAAGGGCGTATTAACCGATTTTTGGAAAAGCCTTCCACCAGCGAAATCTTTTCTGATACTGTCAACACTGGCACTTATATTTTAGAACCAGAAGTTTTAGACTATTTACCAGAACATACTGAATGCGATTTTTCCAAAGATTTATTTCCCTTATTACTAGCCAAAGACGAGCCAATTTACGGTTATGTTGCTGATGGCTACTGGTGTGATGTGGGTCATTTAGATGCCTATAGAGAAGCCCAGTATGATGCTTTACAAAGGAAAGTTAACTTAAAAGTGGCTTATCCAGAAATTGCTCCCGGTTTGTGGGTAGGACAAAATACTTATATTGATCCTACAGCCAAAATTGAAACCCCAGCCGTAATTGGTAATAATTGCCGCATTGGCGCAAGGGTAAAAATTGAGGATGGGACAGTAATTGGTGATAATGTGACAATTGGGGCTGATGCTCATTTAAAAAGACCAATTATTTGGAATGGGGCAATTGTTGGCGACGAAGCCCAGTTATCGGCTTGCGTAATTGGTCGCGGTACTCGTGTAGATAGACGCGCTCATGTCTTAGAAGCGGCTGTGGTAGGTTCGCTGTCTACGGTGGGAGAAGAGGCGCAAATTAGCCCTGGGGTGAGGGTATGGCCAAGTAAAAAGATTGAGTCTGGTGCAGTTTTAAATATTAATCTGATTTGGGGAAATACTGCCCAACGCAATTTATTTGGACAGCGCGGGGTACAGGGATTAGCCAATATTGATATTACTCCAGAGTTTGCGGTGAAGTTGGGGGCTGCCTATGGTTCGACTTTAAAACCTGGTTCAATGGTGACAGTCTCCCGTGACCAACGCAATGTTTCCCGGATGGTAACACGGTCTTTAATTGCGGGTTTAATGTCTGTCGGTGTAGATGTCCAGAACCTAGATACTACCGCTATTCCCATCGCTCGAACTGTGATCCCCACAATGTCAGTAGCAGGGGGTATTCATGTCCGAGTTCACCCAGAACGCCGTGATTATATCTTGATTGAATTTATGGATGTTAAGGGCATTAACATCTCTAAAGCCCAAGAAAAGAAAATTGAGGGGGCGTATTTTAAGGAAGATATGCGCCGTTCCCAAAGTCATGAAATTGGTGATGTGGTATATTCCAGTCAATTAATGGACTGCTATGGCAAGGCTTTTGAAAAGTTATTAAATTTGGATACTCTGCGTAATAGTCGGGCAAAAGTGGTAATTGACTATGTTTACGCTGTGTCCGGGGCAGTTTTGCCGCAAATGTTGGATAAATTTGGGGCTGATGCGGTGGTGTTAAATGCTAGTTTGAATAAAACGGCAATTTCCAATGCTGATAGAGAATTACTATTGACTCAATTAGGTCACGTTGTGGAGGCGGTGAACGCTAATTTTGGCGTGCAGGTATCAGCTAATGGGGAACAACTGATTTTAGTTGATGAATCGGGTTTTCCCATTCGCGGAGAAATGCTGACGGCTTTGATGGTGGATATGATGTTAACTGCTAACCCTAGAAGTTCGGTAGTTGTACCGGTTCATGCTTCTAGTGCGGTGGAATTGGTTGCCCATCGTCATGATGGTAATGTAATTAGAACTAAAGCGAATCCGACGGCTTTAATGGAAGCTTGTCAAAAAAATCCCAATGTGGTTTTGGGTGGGAGTGGGGAAACTGGGTTTATTTTTCCGCAATTACATCCAGGGTTTGATTCGATGTTCTGTATTGCCAAGCTGATTGAAATGTTAACTATTCAAGAGCGATCGCTGGCAACCGTGCGTTCCGAATTACCTCGTGTCATTAATAGAACCTACACAGTCCGCTGTCCTTGGACTGCTAAGGGGGCGTTAATGCGTTATTTGGTGGAAACTCACCCCGCCCAGAATCTGGAGTTAATTGACGGCGTGAAAATTCGCCAGCCCTATGATGACAATTGGCTATTGGTTTTACCTGATGCTAGTGAACCCCTAGTCCATCTCTATGTTAACAGTAGCGATCGGGATTGGGTTGATGAAACTCTCAGAGATTACCGCGCCCGTGTCCAGTATTTTGTGGAACGCGAACAGGAAAATTACCGTTTGGATATGTAGGGCTTGCTGATAGCGTAGCGTGGCGTTAGCCATGTAAAACTGAAACCTTTCATTAATAAGGGTTTCGCTGATTTTTATCACAAGAAGGTGCAAGGTTTTGGCTGATGGTGTCTCAAAATTGGTGCATTTTCCTGGGTCGGATTTAGAAAATTGAGGATATCCAGATGGCTGAAACTGTTCCCAGTTAAGAGTTAAGATTTCCCTGCCGTCACGGACAACTTTTTCAGCAAGTCCTATATATCTTCCATCTTGCCTCTTGAAGCTGGGAGTTATACTCAAAACGGCTTGATTGTTTGATTCTAAACGTAGGGGTAAAGCATGAGCTAAACCCCTACACATCTGGGTTCTTTGTCATTTGGCAAAAGTTTAAATCTCACCTGTGTTTAGTATATTAGCATTACACCCCCAAAAGATTATTCCTATCCCCACAACCGAAATCATAGCGCACAGTGCCTTGTTTATTTGTACCGCACCCCAAGGCTGTTTCATCATTCAGTTTTAATTAATATATTGGTGGATCGTCTCTTAATTGCTTTGATGTTTCCTGAAGCCGCGCAAAACTTTCTTGGCGCGATCGCTCGATCATCAGTGTTTGTAAAATTGGTTCAAGAATCCGTTTAGCATCTTGATAACCCCGGTTTTGCAAGAGTTGAATCCGTTCGGGACTGAAATCTAATAATGTATTAAGACCACCCATATCTTCCGTTGGACGAATTTCAATTATTGTTTGATTAGGGAAATCATGACGATTCCAAAGTTCCCCATTCCCTAAATGAATGACGATCGCATGAGTACAACCGCGATTTGCTAAGGCTTTGAGAGGGACATTATCACCTAGCCAACCATCAACATAATGCTTGTCATCAATCTGGCGCGATTTAAATGCTAAAGGAATAGCAGCACTGGCGAGTAATGTTTGATAAATTTCTTCATCGGTTTTGGCTGATTGGACATGAATATATTCGGCGGATTGTCCAAGATTGGAGGCGATCGCATTGCCTATTGTGGGGACAATCTGACCTGCTTTGTGTGAAGATGGTAGAAAATTGTGTACTGAGGGAAACGCGGCTACCCAGAGTTCAATTCCTACTCGCAATTGTTGAGGATTGATGGCATAGCGTAAAAATTTATCCAGTGGGTTAGGATCACACAGAGATGCGTCTTCCTGTGAGAAATGTAAATATTGTGCCAAGGAATGCAGTGGATATTTAACTAACTGCCAGTTGATAATGTTGGCTTCACCTAGTTCTTTCCATAGTTGCCACAAGCGATCGCTTGATTGTTTAAATGATGTACCAGAGGCGAGGATCGCACCATTGAGCGCACCAATGCTCGTACCTGCAATCATCAGAGGGGCAAAGTCAATTTCTGCTAGGTATTTGACTACGCCTGATTGGTACGCGCCTTTAGCACCGCCACCCGCCAGCACCAATCCGAGTTTGATTTTGGCTTCTTTCATGTAATAATTTAAATTATTAATCTATTAATTTTATGACGCAAATTGTAACATATTCCAAGAATAAGATCCCCGACTTCTCAGAGAAGTCGGGGATCTGAAACATTGCTGTGAATGCTTAAATCCTAATTCAGACCAAAAACATTAGGTAATAATCATGAATAGAGAATATCTAATCAACTTCCTGAAAAAAAACTTAACCACGATCAAAAGTTATGGTGTAACTTCCTTAGCTTTATTTGGTTCTTATGCAAGAGATGAAGCAAAAAATACTAGCGATCTTGATTTACTCGTAGAATTTCAAGGAAAAGTTACCTTTGATCAATATATGGACTTAAAATTCTTCTTAGAAGATAATTTATCTTTATCCGTTGATTTAGTCACTAAGAAAATGTTGAAACCTCAAATTATTAGTTCTGTAGAAAAAGACGCTATTTATGTCGCGTAGTTTAAAACTTTATTGTGATGATATTTTAATTAGTTGTGATAAAATTATCCGTTATACTCAAGGATTAGATGATAATAGGTTTTTTGCTGATGAATTAAGATTTGATGCGGTAATTAGAAATTTATCAGTGATTGGGGAAGCAGTTAAACAAATTCCTCCAGAAATAAGAAATAAATATCCACATATTGAATGGCGCAAAATTGCTGGATTGAGAGATATTTTAGTTCATGCTTATTTTTCCTTAGAAGATGAGATTATTTGGGACATTATTCAAACTAAAATTAGTCCTTTGAAATCAGCCATTTTAATTATTATTTCTCAAGAATTTTAAGTTAATGGAAAATGGCGATCGCACTGCTTTTATATTAAGCATTTGTGTCTGGGAAATAATCAGAGTCTATGATTTGCTCTGGCGTGAAGGGACATTCTAGGGGAAAGGTAGTTAAAGGTAGTTTTGTTTCCCTTGCCGCGTTTTTTCGTGCTTTCTGATAGCACTCGGATATATTCTCTTTGAGGAATGGGTTTAAGCTAGGACTGTTTTCTAAGACTAATTCGAGTTCATTTCTTTGGGTTATTATAGTTGAAGTCCAACTTTTTGTTTTCTTTTTTGGTTGATATTTATACTTTAATAGGTGCATGATTAAAACAATTAATCGGCTTTTAATTTCCCGTTTGTCATTGCTCCCCATTGATTGAACTTCCTCGATTAGGTTTTCTATATCTAGGTCTTGAATTTGTCCATTTTTGAGTTGGTTAACAGTTTGTTCTATCCAAAGATTAAAGTCGGTTTCATACAGTGTGGTGGTCATAGGTTATTCTCTTAATAATTTGAGAGGGGATATTGTTTGTCTAGAAATGTTGGGTTTCCTTTTGTCAACCCAACCTACGAAGGGCGATTAGACTAATGTTATCAAATTTAATCTATCGCTTGCAGTTTCATTCACAATGCGTTCCACAAATTCTCTTTTGCTGGTAGTCGGATAAATCATCACGTTGGGGTAGTTACGGCATAATTCAAAGGCGGTTTGGGCTAGATTTTGGGGCTGTTGTTGTTTGGGTAGTTGGGCTAATTCTAGGGTTTTACCAAGGGTAAATAAATAGAGAGTTTTCCCTAGTCTTTCTTCCGAAATAGATTCTACTTCCAACAAATAACCTGCAAGTTCTTGGTTTTCTTGGGATGTTTCGCTATATGACAGGTTGAGGAGGTTGGTTAATGGAAAATGGTTATCGGGGATTGTGTTGTCCGTTGCAAGTATTCTATCGCTTATACTCTGACGCAGTTGGCTGTCTTTACCTTTGGTGATTAATCGTTCGTAATCACCGAGAGCATAATCTACTATTTCACGGGTGACAAAAGCAACTTGAATCGCCCAATGAAAGCCTTGATATGTCCGTTTTGACTGCCATGCGGCGATCGCATCTTCAATTCTATGCTGAACTTCTGTTCTATAAACTCGTTGTTCTAATTTCAGAATCCGATGTTCGTGATCTTCAACTTTGTCTTTCAATTGCTTGACAATATCTTGAAGTAAATTAATATCCTGTCGCTGGTTGCGGATTGCTTGACGAGTTTCTATTAATTTTTCTTCAATGGTGATAATTGCGTTATTACTAACATTCAAGTTATTAGCAATATCTAACACCCAACTGTGTAGAGATTGCATTGCTATATTGACATTTTTATCTATAGCAAGTTGACGTTTTCGATCTGCTCCTGTAAGGTTATCAAAAAACTGTCCAAATAATCCTTGCTTTTGGCGAAAACTAATTAGATCGTCATTGACTTGGATTGAATTTACCAAATCTACAAGTATTTTATCGGTAATAATAGGAATTTTAGATTCCTTTTCTTGAAGATCGTTAAAGTAAATAAGTGACATTTTTGTTTTTTATTTAATGTTATTTTAAGTAATCTTGTTGATATTGTAAGTATTTTTCTAAATTAGCAGCTTTATCTAAAAGTAGCTTGTACTGACTTACAATGATTGTATAGCTATTTTGTATTTTTTTGCTAGTTTCAATTAATTGACGCAAGTATTCCTCATATTCTTTAAATAAATGATAACGATTCCAAAGAATTATCGTAATATCTTCTCCCAGTGTTGAGACAAGGATCTTTTTTAACTCATCCTCGGACACCGAATGAAAATAAAGATTTATTACGGAGACAAAGGATGATTCTTTGTCTATGTATGAACTACGAATGCCACTTACTACTTCTTCAGAGAATAAATATACATACACGGTCTTTGTTCCTAATCTTCTGCTACTAATTTCGATTAATGTTGAATTTTGATAGGAATGATGACGATATGGATTAAGTGTATTCATTGGATCATATGATACATAACCTGTGTTTATAAAATCGGGCAAGTCTTCACCCCAATATATTTTTGCATTTCCTACTATAGTTGAGCTAGATTCATATTTTTTAAGCCGTTCCTCATATTTACTAATATTTGCTTCATAAGCATTGCATTTTTTCTTGACTACTTCTTTGGCATATTGATAGAAATCTGTGTATTTATCTTTATTCAATAAAAATTCTTGATTCAATTCTTTCTGCATTCTTTTGTGAATTTCATGAATAAATACATTGTCGGAATTTAAATAGTAATTGACATCTTCAACATATTGAGATTCGATATTTTTTAATTGATCAAACAATTCATCAAAAATTTTATTAATTTTAATACAGCAAATTCTATTAAAGTTTACGATCTCTTGTAGCATAGATACGTTCATGTATGTAGGGTTTATGATTACTAAATAATGACGACTATCTTCTGCTATATTCAATTTAATTAAGCGAGTACATAAAATGTCGAGCTGATGATCAAAAAACTTCTGAAATTCACTTTCACTTTCAAAGTCATGAAGGGCTGTGTGTTTTTTTTCTTGACTTTCGTTGAATATGCTGTTAATAGAAGAAAGAAATTCTTCCTGCCATTTAAGACTAGTATAAATTGATATTACTTCTTTCAACTCTGCTTCCACAAAGTTAATTTGCTCTTGTAGCTGTTGAATATGTCGCTCAAGTATTCCCTTCTGCTTGCTGAGACAAGACAGAAAAGAAGTAAATATCTGACTAATATCTTTTAACGCATACTTAATGCTAGGTACTAGAGGAGCGATCGCCTTTTCCATAAAATCAGCAAATCCAGACTTTTGCCAATACTTATTAGCTGCTTTATCCATTTCTGATAAAGAAATATCCTCTTTTCGATCTTCCCAAGAATCGCTATAATACTTTTGTCCAAGAGCCTCAAAACTCTTCCTTTTCCGTAATTCTGTTGGCTGATAAATCTTTTTCTCACGCTGAAAATTAGTAGCTAAAAATCCTTTAATAGCCGACATTTCAAAAACTCGATTTTGAGGATCATCAATTTCATATTTAGTTTTAACCAAACTTAAAATTTGTTCAGCAGTTAAATCGTCAGGATTATTAGGATCACGAGCATCAATTTTGTTAACGATGATATAAATGCGATCGCGTCCCTTATCAGCAGCCATTTTATCCACCAACTTTTTGACCTTTTTTTGGTTCTCTGGTTGTCCAATTGTCATATAGTCCACCACCACCAAAACCAGAGAAGTGACATCAAGTCTATCCTTGGCAACATTCAGTAAATTTAAAGACTTATCCTCACTAAGTCCAGGCGTATCCACCAGCACCAAAGTCCCCAAACCCGAATCTTTTAGAGATGATAATTGTGGCGGAAAAGGAACTTCAATCCGAGGAATTTCAGACAAAGAGGACAAAAACTCTGTAGATATGCCAAAAATACCGCACAACCGCAGTAGGTTATTTATTTTGATTAATGCAGGTTGAATATCATCGGATTTCACCTCCTCAGACAAAGGAAAAACCGAACTGTTGAAAATTTCCCTAATTAAATCCTCGCGGGGAAAATCATTTTTAGTAGCCTGTTTAATTGCTTCATCTAAACCAATTCGCTGGAATTTCTCATGTAATTGTCGCCAAACGTCTCGCAAAAGCGTCATCAAAGCATTACCCAGAAACAATTTAGGACGAGTTACTTTACGAGAAAAAACAATCTCAGTAGGTAAAACCGTCGTCGCATCATTACGACTAGGTAATAAATCCTGTCCTGCGATCGCATTAATAATAGTAGACTTACCCGCACTGGTTGGCGCAACAATCGTCATCGTCAATTCTTTACGCTTCACCCTTTCCAGCTTCTCATTGACGTGCCTGATATCTTCTTCAATAGCCTTAATCTCAGCCCCCAACCGATTCCCACTCTGATTTTCCGCCAGCAACCGATCATGTTCTCTCAATATTGCACAACCTTCCGACATCACATTACTGACATGGGTAATCACATCAATAGCAGACTGGTGTAGTGCATCCGAATCAGGCTGTAAAAGGTTGTTAGACATAAATTTAAGATGTTAGAAAGCATCACCGTCAACAATAATCTTAAAACCGCACAGGACGAAGCTAAACGACGGCAGATAATATTTTCACCACATTATCACACAGCGGTATGTACTCTTTGTGAAATATATTTTAGACAAAATCATCAAAATCCAAACACAAATCCTGAAAATCCTGAAATCCTGGACATCCTGATTCAGACAAAATCCTGAAAATCCTAAAATCCTGAACATCCTGATTCAGACAAAATCCTGAAAATCCTGAAATCCTGGACATCCTGATTCAGACAAAAAAACCTAGTCAACCTAGTTATATTACGAAATGTAACAAAATTGCAGTTAAAACGCTTTACCATCTTGACAACTGAGAAAAGAGCCGATAAGGTAGTTACATACCCGGGTAAGACCACTAGAAAGTTGTATGCAAACTAAGCAAAAGGTTACGTTATATTTATCACCGGAACTGCACAGAAAACTTAAAATTCGCTCTGCCGTTGACTCAGAACCAATGTCAGACCTAGCAGAACGAGCGCTCAGTTTCTACCTGACCAACTCAGAAGTAGTAGAAGAGATAGAAGCGTCTTCTCATGGGCGAACTCACCGGATTTATTCCTGTCCCACCTGTGAAACTTCCCTGGTACTGCGTGATGGTGAACTCGTGAACTTGGGCAACCAACCAGGAATCATCGGTCAGGATCATCTATCTATTGATGGTAGAGAAAAAGAAGAAACCCATCCCAAGGGTGAGGAAGAATTAGTTCCTTGTTAGATAGGAATTAATGATGATTAATAGTCTGGCTTAACGCCATGCGATCGCTGGTCGGTACTGTCTCTATAAGGTCTCAAGTAGGTCGATAGTATGAAAGAAGAGCTCAATATTTTAATTCAAGCTCAATACCCTTTAATCTACCTTGTGACCTCCGAGGAAGAGCGGGCAGAGCAGTCAATTTTCAAAGTCTCCCAAGATTTAAAACCCCCAAGACGAGTATATATTTGGACAGTAACTCACGGTATCGTTGAGTACGGTCAACCCCGGAATACAACTCAACACAATACTGTTTCTCCCGAAGCAGCCATTGATTGGATTATTCGGCAAAAAGAACCCAGTATATTTATTCTTAAAGATTTACATCCCTTTATTGATGCGCCGGCAACAACCAGATCGCTCCGGGACGCGATCGCTAGTTTCAAAGGAACGCAAAAGAACATTATCTTAATGTCTCCTGTGCAACAAGTTCCGATTGAATTAGAAAAAGAAGTTGTTGTTTTAGATTTTCAATTGCCTGACATGGCGGAGTTAAATAAGGTTTTAACCGCCCATCAAGAGCAAAATCGTGGACGACGGCTGACAACCGAGGCGCGAGAAAAACTACTCAGAGCCGCTTTAGGTCTAACTAAAGATGAAGCTGAGAAAGTCTACCGCAAAGCACAGGTAACAACTGGGCGATTGACGGAAGATGAAGTTGATATTGTTTTATCCGAGAAAAAACAACTCATCCGCCGTAACGGTATCTTGGAGTACATCGAAGAAGATGAAACCATTGATGCTGTGGGTGGCTTGGAAGAATTAAAAACTTGGCTTACCCAACGCTCCAACGCCTTTACCGAAAGAGCGAGAGAGTACGGGTTGCCCCAACCAAAAGGAATGTTAATTCTCGGTGTTCCCGGTTGTGGTAAGTCACTCATTGCCAAAACCACCTCCCGTTTATGGGGTTTACCAATTCTGAGATTAGATATGGGGCGGGTCTACGACGGCTCAATGGTGGGTCGAAGTGAAGCCAACCTGCGGAACGCCCTGAAAACGGCAGAATCAATTTCCCCCACGATTCTGTTTATTGACGAATTGGATAAATCCTTTGCGGGTAGCGGTGGTTCTGGCGATTCTGATGGGGGGACATCAAACAGAATTTTCGGCTCTTTCCTCACCTGGATGCAGGAAAAGAAATCTCCAGTGTTTGTCATGGCGACTGCTAACCGCGTAGAACGCCTACCTGGAGAGTTTTTAAGGAAAGGTCGCTTTGATGAAATATTCTTTGTGGATCTGCCCACACCGGAAGAACGTCAGGATATCTTCGGTATTCACCTGACCAAACGTCGGGAGGAAATTGCTAGATTTGACCTAGAACAACTAGCAAAAATGTCCGATGGCTTCTCCGGGGCAGAAATTGAACAAGCGATAGTGGCGGCTATGTATGAAGCCTTCGCCCAAGATCGGGAGTTCACCCAATTAGATATTATTGCTGCATTAAAGTCTACTTTGCCGCTGTCACGAACGATGCAAGAACAGGTCACAGCCTTAAGGGACTGGGCCAGACAGCGTGCTAGACCCGCAGCCTCCTCTGTCGCTGAATATCAGCGCATGGAGTTTTAAAAGCTTTCCTCTGCTGTTTGTCAGGGGGAAAGGTTAGTCACAAGGCTAACAGATAGAAAAAAGCCGTTCCCAATTAATGCGGCTTCGCTGAAAAAGAACCGTTGTCGTTTTTCTCATCAATCTTCTTATTGGAGGAAACCCAAATGTCTCACTTTAGCACTCTGCGTACCAAGATCACCGATGCCGAAATTCTCAAGTCTTCTTTGCGCGACTTAGGTATCAGTGTAAAAACTGAAGCTGATGTTCGTGGCTATAATGGTCAGCGTCTCCGTTCCGACATCGTTGCTGTATTGGAAGGCGAGTACGATCTAGGTTGGTCTCGTAACAGTGACGGTTCTTTCGACCTCATTGCTGACTTATGGGGTGTCGCTAAGAAGCACAACCAGACCGAGTTGATCAACTCTATCAATCAAAAATATGCCGTTAACAAGACTTTGGCTGAAGTAAAACAGCGTGGTCTGCAAAATGCCAATGTTAAGTTGGTATTGCAGTAACAATTTCTGTAGCGCGTTCCCAAAGTGAAACGGGTTAACCTTCTAATAAGCGGTTAGCCCGCTTTTTTTTGTCTTTATTTGTCTTTATTTGTCTGAATCAGGATTTACAGGATTTAAGGATGTAGAGGATAAGAACGCAGATAAACGCAGATAAACGCAGATTGTCTGATAGGGAAGCGTGGCATAGCTATATCAGGATTTCCAGGATTTGAGTACACATTTTAAACCCAAGACTCTAATGCAAAAGAGTAAACTTGCTGAATACGTCGAAAATCATTGTCTGTGGAAACTATAGTTAGATTATAGTGAATGGCGGTAGCCGCTATCCAAAGATCGTTATCTCCAAAGCCTAGAGTTTGGATATTAAATTTTCGCCGTTCTGCTTTTTCTTTAGGACCAAATGTATTAATGAGTTTGCCTTTGAGATCGCCGTAAATGTCTGATATTGATAAATTAATAGGGTAGAGATCAATGGTGTTTAAAAAAGCTTTCACCTGTTGGATATTGGCCGCTGTTTGTTGAGATTTGGCTGCCATGTAAAGTAATTCTCCACGGACAATGACGCTAGTAGCAACGCCGGCTTCGCTGTGGAGTTCTAGCTGTTGGATGAGATTAGTTTCACCAAAAATGATGCGACTACAGTGATTAGTGTCTAAAAGATACATCAGAATTCGGCTTCAGATCGGGTATCGTAAACAAGCTGGAGACATTTCTCAAAGTCATCACCTTGCCAAGTTCCAGCAAATTTTAGCAAATCTTTGGCTTTAGATCCGCGTAATATTGGTTCTCCATCTTTTACAGGAATACTGCTTGATTTAATAGCAGAAGCATTTATTTTAGTTTTGAGATATTCGAGATAGTCGAGGGTTTGTTCCAGAATAGGCTCTGGTGCGTTTTCAATTGACGCAATGAGTTTTTCTTTAATGGTGGTCATGGGGGGTAAGAGGGAAGTATAGAAATAAAAACTTTCTGGCAGTAAGATTTAGTAATTATTAAAACTCAATTTACACTTAGGTTACTGTTCAAACTGTCAATAATTCTATTATATTATCTGATCTAGATTTACTTCCAATATACTCAAATATGGGTAATTAACAGTATAATATGTCTAATATTCGACTAATGAGACTTAGACAACAAAGACTACTTTATGAAAATTGACACAGAAGCGATCGCTACGGTAGACAAAGAGATCATTCTATGCAATAATTCCCAATCTGGTAAATTTAACTTAACTACTGTGTAAAGTTACAGATTGCACTTATAAATATATAATCAGGTAATTGCTGTCAATATCAAAAAATGATTACTCAAGAAAATTTTAAATCTGTTCTACTATCCTTAAACTTTCAAGAAAATAAAAGTATATTCTCAAAGAGTTTCCCACACACTGAGGGAATTCTCAAGGTAGATTTTCATAGAAAAGAATTAATTTATCCTGAAGATCACGGCTTAATTATTAATGAGCGTCAGACTTGTAATTTCTCTCAAAATGAAAATTTTGTAGTATTTGAATGTGTACATCGGCTATTATCAAAAGGCTATAAACCTGAACACATAGAACTAGAACCTAAATGGAAAGTTGGACATGGTGCTAGTGGAGGTCGTGCAGATATTTTAGTAAAAAATCAACAGAGTAAACCAATGTTGATCATAGAGTGTAAAACCGCAGGTAAGGAGTTTGATAACGCTTGGAAAGATACTAAAAACGATGGCGGACAGCTAATTTCTTATGCCCAACAAATTATAGAAACTGAATTTTTGTGTCTTTATACTTCTGATTTTCTGGATAATATTTGTATTTTTGAGTATTACGTTATATCTCATAAAGACAACCCAAAAATTCTAGCAGAGGATGATAAACTACTTAGTTTTGAGAAAGCAAAAGATGTAAAAGAACGTTTCAAAGTTTGGAAAGAAACCTATCAATTAGAAGCAACTACTAAGGGTATTTTTGAAGATAATATTCCTGCATATCAAATTGGTAAAGATAAATATACTATTGAAGACCTTAAATTTATTGATGCTAAAGATAAAGATAAAAAATGAAAAGTATATTACTCAAACTGAAGAAAAAATAACGCAAGAAGGTGCAGAAAAATCTCGATTAGTTCAAGCAGGTAATTTTATATTATCTAATTCTATGAGCGCAGGTAGACCTTATATTGTAAAAATTTCGGGTTGTATTTACGATGGATGGTTATTATTAAGTGAGTTTGATAATTCATTAAATAAAGATTACTTTTATGATATTTTATCTTATAACAATGATGTAAAAAAAACAGATAACAGATAATGCGTTAGGAGGAACTGTTAAAAATCTGAATATTGACAGGGTTCAATCAATTAAAATACCATTACCACCTTTATCAATTCAAGAACAATTAGTTGCAGAAGTAGAGAAACTAGAGGAAGTAATTACTAATAATCAGAAAATTATAGATGAATCTTATACTCTCAAGCAACAAGTGATGAAGAAATATTTATAGTTAATTTTCCTCTTTATGGTTGATAATTTTATCTTACATAACTTCAATGTGAGATTATTAAAAATTAACATCCTGTGAATCCTTAAATCCTGGATATCCTGATTCAGACCAATGATTTTTAGAATATAGTTTTCAGAAACCCGAATTTATGCTATAATATCATCATTATCAAAAATTATTAAAGTAAAAAATATTAATTGCAATTAGGAGGTCAAAATTATGAACTCTCTGGAATTAAGACAAAAAATCGAACAAAATTTATTGACTATTTCACCAGAAAATTTGAAATTTATTGATGAATTTGTGGAATTTATTAAATATAAACAAGAAACAAGTTTATCAGAAAAAACTAACTATAGGCCAGCTTCAAGACGTTCAATTTTAGGTCATGCTGGTACATGGGTAGGGAATGACTTGGAAGAATGTCTGAAGTTAGTCTCTGAAACTAGAGGTAAAGTGAAAATTAATAATCGTATTAATCCTTTTGAGTGATGTATCTTTTAGACACTAATCATTGTAGTTTAATTTTTCTGAAAAAGCTGGAAGAACTAGAAAAACCAAAAAATAAGGAAGGTGAAGAATGATTTATCACTACAGCATGGTAATTCAATGGTCTCAAGAGGATCAACTTTTTTTAGTTCACTTACCTGAATTTCCCTGGCAACAGTTTCATACACATGGTAAAACTTACGAAGAAGCTGCTAGAAATGGTCAGGAAGTAATTGAGGCTTTTGTTGAGATGCTTACTCAAGAAAATCAAGTATTACCAGAACCCCGAATGCTTCCTACAAAACCGTTGCAAGTTGCCTAGTTCAGTGTAAAAAGTATAGTTGCATTTTGACGTTATAACCGTTAAAATGCCTGTAAATAATTGTAATTCAGTGTTATTCCCCATAATAACAAATTATGAAAACATTCACTATTGGTCATTCCAATCATACAATTGAAACATTTATCGAACTGTTACACCAACATCAAGTAACAGCCTTAGCTGACGTGCGTTCTAGTCCCTATAGTCGCCGATTTCCTCAGTTTAAGTTGGTATTGCAGTAACAATTTCTGTAGCGCGTTCCCAAAGTGAAACGGGTTAACCTTCTAATAAGCGGTTAGCCCGCTTTTTTTTCTGGGTAAATTTTCCATCAATGCCTAAAACTGGGATAACTGAGGGATATAAACTGAAACTCTCTATAGAATCTCCGCGTCTTTAGACCGGAGACTGTTAATAGGAATCAAAATCCCATGTCGAGGACTAAACAACAAAGCCAACGTAAATAAACCCGAAACCACTAACACAATCGCTGGACCAGAGGGTAAATTATAAAAGTAGCTGAGATACATTCCACTAATACTAGAAATTACCCCAATTACCGCCCCCAAAATCATTACCTCATGTAAACGGTTCACCAATAAATAAGCAGTTGCCCCTGGAGTAATTAAAAGTGATAATACTAAAATTACTCCCACAGCTTTCATACTGGCAACAATTGTTAAAGCAATTAACAACATTAAACCAAAATTTAAGCGATTAACTGGTAAGCCGGCAGCTTGTGCGCCCAAAGGATCAAAAGTGTAAAATAACAGTTCTTTGTATAATAAGAAAACTACTATTAAAACAATAGCTGCAATAATAGCAGTGTCTCGGACTTCGTCTCTAGTTACGCCCAAAATATTACCAAAAAGAAAGTGATTCAAATCAATTTTATTATCCTTTTGAATGACTGTAATTAAAGTAACTCCAAGGGCAAAAAAGGCAGAAAAAACTATGCCCATAGCGGCATCTTCTTTAATGGGAGATCGGGTTTTAATTACGGCTATAGCCATTGTACTCAAAACACCGGCAATAAACGCCCCGACAAAGATATTAGCACCAATCATGAAGGCGATCGCTAGTCCTGGTAATACTGAATGACTAATAGCATCACCCAGCAATGCAAGGCGTTGTACCATTAAATAACTACCAACAATGGCACACAATAAGCCTACTAATATGGCGATGATTAAGGAACGCTGCATGAAGCCATATTGCAACGGTTCTATTAGTGCTTGAAACATATTGCTGATTGGGAAACAAATTAATTATCCTAAGTAGGGCTTGCTGAAAAAGTTGTCCGTGACAGCAGGGAACAGGGAACTCTTAACTGGGAACTCTTAGAGGATATTTGAAAAGTTATGGTTGATGTATCAAATATTTTTTACCCCTCCCTAACCCTCCCCTTGTAAAGGGGAGGGAACTGGATTTTTATTGTTTCCCCCCTTTACAAGGGGAAAGGGGGGTAGCAATGTGATGAAAATTACGGAATACCACTTTTAAAACATCCTCTTAACTGGGAACTCTTAACTGGGAACTAAATTTCTCCTTCAAATAGAAGAAATAAATGAACTAAAATAGTCGGTTTTAACCGACTTTAGCTATAAGACAGGGAATTTATTCCCTGGCTGATTCTGGCTAATTCAAACACATAATAAATTAATGCTGGCTGATTCAAACACATAATAAATTAAGCCGCAAAGTACATAACTTTACCACTATAAGCATGATATAAGTTTTCTTCTGTCAAGACTTGTTGGCGTGAACCTGTGGCAATTACTTCGCAGTTTAGTAAGATTAAATCATCAAAATGGGTGATTGATTCGCCTAAATCATGATTAACTACTAAGACAATTTTATTGTTTTTTGCTAATTCTTCAAAGACTTCAAAAATGATAGCTTGGGTTTTTTGATCTATCCCGACAAAGGGTTCATCAAAACAGAAAATTTCCGCTTCTTGAGTTAAGGCCCTGGCTAGAAATACCCGTTGTTGTTGTCCTCCAGAAAGTTCACCAATGGGACGATTTTTTAATTCTTCTATTCCCACTCGTTCTAATGCTTGTTTAGCGATTTGACGGCTAACTGTGGAGAAGCTCCGTAACCATCCTGTTTTTTTGACACGCCCCATCATCACTACATCCCACACAGTAGCGGGGTAATTCCAGTCAATTTGGCTACGTTGTGGTACATAAGCAACTTTTTCTAGTTGCTGCATTAAAGGCTTGCTTTTATATAAAACTTGACCACTACTCATGGGAACTAATCCCAAAATAGCTTTCATTAATGTACTTTTACCCGCGCCATTGGGTCCAAAAATTCCCGTTAGCTTTCCTGGTTTAATTATGCAGTTAACATCCCGAAGTGCTTCTTGTGAGCGGTAATGTACACCTACATGAGTGATGTTAATTGCTGTTGATGAATTCATGTCAATAGATTTGATAATTTGTGCAGGTATATCTACTTGATTTACAGGAGATAGGCTAAATTTTTGGTAAAAAGAGAAGTTTTGCATAACTCTATTTAAAATACTTATTTTTTGAGCTTACCATAAAAATGAGAGAAATATGAGAATATCTATAACTAGAAGTAATCAGTGAGATAAATGAAACTAATACTTAATCCAATGTATGACTTATTACTGAAATCTCTCTCCAAACCTCTACCCTGTGAGGAGAGAGGCTTTTATTCTTACTCCCCTTCCCTCGCAGGGAAGGGGTTGGGGGTTAGGTTCTCTTTACTTAATCCCCTTTGGCTAGGAATGTTCTTATCTTTGGCTTTAATGGGTTGTACTCCCAACTCCCAACCCCAGGGAAATACTAAGCCGCAGGTTGTAGCAACAAGTACCATTATTGCTGACTTGGCTGAAGAAATTGGTGGAGAAGAAGTACAGATTACGGGTATTCTTAAACCAGGTGCAGACCCTCACGTTTACGAACCTGTACCCGCAGATAGTCGGGTTTTGGAAAAAGCTAACTTGATTTTGTATAACGGTTACAATTTAGAACCGGGACTGATTAAGTTAATGAATGCAACTGGAGGGAAAGTAAAAAAAATCCCTGTGGGGGAAGTTGTTATATCTTTAAAGTTAGATAAAGGTAAAGGACAAATTGTTCCAGATCCTCACGTTTGGGGCAGTGCAGAAAATGTTATATCTATGGTGAAAGCCATTCGAGATAATTTAATTGAATTGTCACCAGAGGACAAAAATAAATTTACTCAAAATGCCCAAAAGCTAACTGATGAATTACAGCAATTACATATTTGGATTCTTCAAGAAATTCAAACAATTCCCGCAGACAAAAGGAAACTCATCACTACCCATGATGCTTTTCAATATTATGGAAGTGCTTATAAAATAGCGATCGCTGGAACTTTAATTGGCATTAGTACGGAAGAACAACCCAGCGCCCAAACCGTGAAAAAGTTAGTAGAGTCAATTAAAAAAATCGGTGTTCCTGCCATATTTGCTGAAACAACAATTAATCCAGCTTTAATTAAAACAGTAGCCGAAGAAGCCGGAGTAAAATTAGCACCAACTTCACTTTATTCTGATTCTATTGGGGCAAAAGGTAGTAATGGCGATACTTATATAAAGATGATGGCAGCAAATACCCGCGCTATTGTTGAAGCATTAGGGGGAAAATATACGCCATTGCAATTAAAGTAAGGATTAGATCCCCGACTTCTCGAAGAAGTCGGGGATCTGATTGATTAATTAATTAACAAACTTGTTCACGAGTTGCTTCTGTGTTGATGGGTTTAATCAGAAAAATCTTGAACATATACCAAAAAATCATTAAAGTTAAGGGAATTTTTTGGATAAATTTCACAATTCCCCAATCATTAATTTGATTGAGATCAATTATTTTCTGATTATACAATGCACATTGTTCCAAATACCAGAAAAAGTATGGGTGATTGGTATTTAAAATAATTGGAAATGCCTTAGCTGCGGTTTTGTTGGTTTCCTCAATTACTTGAGTATTATATTTACGAGGGTGCATACCTAAGATTTCATAGAAATTCCCTCTTTCAAATACTGTCATGGTGTGGGTAGCGAATACAGTTAATAGGAAGAATCGCACCCATAGCCGAGATTTCCAATTATTCCATAACTGGGGTTGAGAACGTAACAAAGCCTTGAAAAAATCACCGTGTCTATTCTCATCTTGACACCAACTTTCAAACTTTCTAAATAGAGGATAAAACTGGTACTCTGGATTTTTTTCCATATGGCGAAATACTAAAATGTAACGCCAATAACCGATTTTTTCCGATAGGTAAACTGTGTAAATAACCCACTCGATTGGGAAAAATGTATAGGTACGATTTTTAGTGAGATAACTCAAGTCAAGGGAAAGGTTAAAATCTGCCATTGACTTATTCAAAAAGCCAGCATGACGGGCTTCATCTCGCGCTAAATAAGCAAATGCTTCTGATAGTAAAGGGTTACTATCCTTGAGACGACGAGATAATTCTTTAAATAGTAAAAACCCAGAGAATTCCGAAGTACAAGAACGTTCTAAAAAGTCAATAAAAGCAAGTCGTTTTTCACCAACAATGTGATCCCAACCTTGCTTAAATTCATCATCTCGCACAAAGTGATGACGGTTATAATCAGCCTTGAGTTCGTCAATTACAGCCCTTAATTCTGTTTCATACCCAGAAATATCCATTTTTGCCACTGTATCAAAGTCAGTGGTATAAAATCTGGGTGTTAATAATGTTTCTTGAACTGGTGTTTTTACACCCGATTTTGATAAATCAAGTGGCGGTTTATCCAACGATTTAACCATAAGTAGTCCCTTTACCATTATCTGCCTTAAAATTATATAAGCATAAATATTTGTTATTAGTCATCAGTTAAACTATTGAAACTAATTCTTACAAAAATACTGAATTATTCTTAACTTTCGTATAGTTTAAATACCTATTTACGGGACAAATGTATTTATGAAACCATAAATAAATATGAATACTCTTATAGTTATACAAAGAATAATAGTTAAATAATTTCAGGAGCAGTAAAAATAGCCGAAATCCACATCGGTAGTAATTTGTGCTAGAGAAATTATTCTCAAAACCCTATTCCCACAGAATAGCAATTTTCCTGTGATGATAACGACGGTGAACTGATAAACAAGTCGTTGAAATTTGCAAACCCTGACAAGTAAACAAGAAGGAACTAAGAATGAGTAATGATTTGGCAATGAAACTGCGTATAGGAACTCAACAAGCGCATACAGATTCAGAAAATCTCGGCTTCATGAAATGTTTTGTGCAAGGAGTTGTAGATAGAGATTGTTTCATTCAATTGTTGAGAAATTTCTATTTTGTTTATAGTGAACTAGAAGCAGCAATTGAGAAACATAAACAGCATCCTGTGATTAGTTTGATTTATTTTCCCGAACTAAATCGCCAATCTTGCCTAGAGCAAGATATGTTATTTTATTATGGGAGTCAATGGTACAAGCGCATCACCCCTTCACCTGCCGCCCAAGCTTATACTGCGCGTATCCAACAAATTTCCACTCATGAACCTGCACTATTGTTAGCTCATTCCTATACTCGTTATTTGGGTGATCTTTCTGGTGGGCAAATGCTCCAAAAAATTGCTCAGTCAGCCTTAAAACTTTCTGGACATGAAGGAACTTCCTTTTACAATTTTCAGCAAATTCCAGACAAGCAGACTTTCAAAGGAAAGTATCGTCAAGCATTAGATAAAGTTAATATTGATGATACAACCGCTGACAAAATTGTAGCAGAAGCTAACCATGCTTTTAAGTTAAATATGCAGATACTTCAAGAATTGGAAAGTATCTTAATCGAAGCTCTTGGTAGAGCTACTTACAATGATTTAGTTTAAGTCCCTGCATAATTTACAAAAATATAATTCATCACCCAATTAGCTTTAGCAACGATGAATTATATAAAAATCCATCCTCTTCCTCTGTGTTCTCTGTGCCTCTGTGGTTCGTCAAAAAATAATGCTAACTACAAACAAATAGAATAAATATATTCTATTTGCTAAATCCTAAATTACAACATTAAATTGGGAAAATTGATTACTTCCCAACTACACAGAAATATACTCACATTTATTGGAGACTGTAATGGTTTTTCTATTACCTGGCGTTAAGTTTGATTTTGATCTAATTCAAAAGTATGATACTCGCGCTCCTAGATACACGAGTTATCCCCCAGCAACAGAATTAAGTGAAAATTTCACCGCAAGAGAGTTTCAATCTGCAATTACCGCTTCCAATCAACGAAAAACGCCCCTATCTTTGTATTTCCATATTCCTTTTTGCCAAAGTGCTTGCTATTTCTGTGGTTGCAATACGGTAATTACCAATAACAAGAATATGGCTATTCCATATCTAGAACATTTGGAACAGGAAATCAAAAATACTTCAGCTTTAATTGATAAAGATAGAAAGGTACTTCAGATTCATTGGGGTGGAGGTACACCAAATTATTTAGAACTTAATCAAGTAGAATTCCTGTGGAAAAGCATTACCCATAATTTTCAAATTGCTTCAGATGCAGAAGTATCTATTGAAATTAACCCCCGCTATGTGACTAGAGATTACATCTTGTTTCTGAGGGATATTGGTTTTAATCGCATTAGTTTTGGTATTCAAGATTTTAACCCAGAAGTACAAAAAGCAGTGAATCGCATTCAACCAGAATCATTGCTGTTTAATGTAATGAGTTGGATTAAGGAGGCTAAATTTGATAGTGTGAATGTAGACTTAATTTATGGTTTACCCTATCAAACTCTTGATACTTTTCGGGAAACATTACACAAGACAATGACTTTAGATGCTGATAGAATTGTCGTGTTTAATTTTGCTTATGTGCCTTGGATTAAACCTGTGCAAAAAATGATTCCTCAAGACGCATTACCGGGAGCAGAAGAAAAGTTAGATATTCTCAAAATGACAATTGAGGAATTAACTAATAACGAGTACCTGTTTATTGGCATGGATCATTTTGCTAAAAATAATAACGAATTAGCGATCGCTCAACGTCATGGTACACTAAAACGTAATTTCCAAGGTTATACTACCCATGCAGAAACCGAATTATTTGGGTTTGGGGCTACATCTATTAGTATGTTAGAAGATGCCTATGCTCAAAACCACAAGGAATTAAAGGATTATTACAAAGCAGTTGCGAGTGGTGTAATTCCTACCAGTAAAGGCATTAAACTCACTCAAGATGACATTATTAGACGGGATGTAATTATGTCCATAATGTCTCACTTTCAACTAAATAAGTTAGAAATTGAACAGAAGTATCAGATCAATTTTGATAGATATTTCTCCTATGAACTCAAAGAATTAGCACCTCTACAAGCTGATGGATTAGTAAATGTCTTAGCTGATGAAATCCATATTACTGATATTGGCAGATTGCTAGTTAGAAATATTGCGGTTGTTTTCGATACTCATACAAGAACTAGAGAGACAAAATTCTCTCGTTCTATTTAATTAGAATTGCTATGCAATACTACTCGGTTAAGACTAAAAAACGTTATATGGTAGGTTGGGTTAACGCAAAGAAACTCAACATTATTAAGGATTTTGTTGGGTCTTGCTGTGGCTGAAACCAACCTACATTTTATTAACCGAGCAGTATTGAATTGGTATGTAGTAATAATTTATGAAGAGAACAAAACTACATACCTTTTGATTTATATAGTTTACGTCATTAGATAGAAATAAATAATATGAAGCTTTGATAAATTTGACATAACTTGAGTCAAATTTTTGAGGACATCCATGAATATTATTACTTGGATAATTTTAGGACTATTAGCTGGTGTAATTGCCAAATCAGTCTATCCTGGTTATCAAGGTGGGGGGATGATATCCACCATGATATTAGGTATTGTTGGTGCTTTTATCGGTGGAACTTTATTTACTCTCATTCGTACAGGGACCTTACAACTTACATCCGCATCTTTAAGTATTCCTGGAGTAGTAGTGGCAGTTATAGGGGCAATTATTGCGATTTATTTATGGGGGTTATGGCAAAGAAGCAGCAGAGTATAA